>CAMOKK010000056.1 GCA_946617545.1 uncultured Bacteroidales bacterium
GCACCAGATCCTAAGTCTGGGTTGTCTACCAATTCCAACACACCCGCAGTGAGTTTGCAAAGATAGGGATTATTTTTGAAATTCCACACACGCCCAGTCTTCGCGTTCCGAGGAACCTGCCAGGCGCAGGCCCAGGGCCTCCGCGGCCTGGCGGATGGCGGGGACGTCGGCCGTGAAGAAGCCGCTCAGGAGCAGATGCCCGCCGCGGCGCAGGGAGCGCACGTAGGTGGGAAGGTCCTGGAGGATGATGTTTCGGTGGATATTGGCCAGCAGGACGTCGTAGGTGCCCATCTGCAGCAGGGAAGCGTCTCCGCAGGCGGTTTCCACGCGGGTGCCCACCTTGTTCCAGCGGCAGTTGCCCCAGGCGCTGCGGGCCGCCACGGCGTCAATGTCTACGGCAAAGACCTTCCGGGCCCCCATCTTGGCGGCCAGGATGGCCAGGATGGCCGTGCCGCAGCCCATGTCCACCACCGAATGGCCGCGGATGCATTCCTCCAAGCCCAGCATGCGCTGCATCATCATATAAGTAGTATGATGATAGCCGGTCCCGAAGGCCATCTGGGGGTCTATCCAGATGTTGAAGCGGGTGCGGGGGACATCGGCATTGAACTTGGCCTTCACCGTCACTTTTCCGTCCACCACGATGGGCCGGAAGTCCTGCTCCCAGGTTTTGTTCCAGTTCTGCCCCTGCACCATGGCGGCCGTGAACGAGACCGCGGCGGGGTAGCCGCTCAGGACCACTTTCACATCGGCCGGCCTGTACTCCTCCTTGGGGATGTAGCATTTCAGGAAAGGCTCTTCCGTAATGAAGGACTCGAAGGGCAGCTCCGAGAGCTCCGCCGTCAGGATTTCCGCCATCTCCTCCGTGAAGGGAGAGAGGCGCACACACACTTCAATGTATTCGAAACTATTCATGGCCTGCTGCTTTTTCCTGTTCCCGCACCACCTCCTGTTTCAGGGCTTCCCGGCGCGAAGCCACCGTGAGGCTTACTTCCTCCACCAGAGCCTCCAGGCCCTGCGCCTTGGAAAGGACATTCTCATCCCCGGCCGCTTCTTCCGCGTCCAGCTTGCCCGCCGATGCCGATATCTGCGCCGCGGCATCCCGGTTCTGGGCCATGGCCTTCTCGATGCCCACATCAAAGATGTTGTGGATGGCGGCCACCAGGTTATACTGCGCCGCATCTAACTGAGTGGTGTAGACGGGAACGTTCGCGTTCCTGTATTTGGCCTTGCCCAGGCCGTAGCGGATGTGGTCGAAATCCGGCCCCCACGCGTTCACTCCGAATTTGGTGAGGAGCGGAGATTTGAGGACGGAGATGTGGTAGCGGAACTCGTTCTCCAGATGCTGCCAGCCGCTGGCCGCCAGTTGGTAGCGGTCTACGTCCAGGACGAAGGGGAACACCTCCAGGATGGCATCTTGCAGGATACCGGACACCGACATCTTGTCTATATGGATATTGTTCTTGTTCTTGAACATGAGCATGCCGGTCAGACGGCTCAGTTCGTGACTTCCGTTGAGCATGAGGTCTTTCCCGGAGATGCGCAGCACCCCGTCCATGGAAGGCAGAATCAGGTTCATGCTGGTGTCGATGGCCGATGTCACCGCCAACTCGCAGTCCAGGTCTCCGGAGAAGGATTTGAGCATGGGCAGGAGGGTGTCCACCGCAGGCATCAGGCTGATGATTTTCTCGGCCGTAATGTCCACCAGGTTCAGGTTGAAGCCGGCCCTCAGGTCTTCCTTGGAGCGCGTGCTGTAGAAGCCCTCCACATAGACGTCTCCCATGTTGGAGGCCGCCAGCGCGTTGGTAATCTGCAGGGTGCGGTCCCGCATGGCGGCTTCGGCCGATGCCCAGCTGATTTCCAGTTCCCTGTACAGAATCTCGTTGGCCTCGAAGGAGAAGTCCACCTCCAGGTTGGCGGGAAGCACCAGAAGCTTGCTATGCCCGGTGACCGTGTCCGCTTTTTCGGAGGCCGATGCCGTCACCTCCCGGGGCCGGTCCAGGATGCCCAGCAGCTGGTTCACGTCCAGCCGGTCGCTTCTGAGCTCGGCCTTCAGTTTGAGCGGACTGCGGCTTCGTCCCAGGATGGCCCGTCGCAGGCCGGTGAGCCGGGCCTGGGCGCTCAGGTCGGATTCTCCGGCCTGCAGCGTCATGTTTTTCACCGCTATGGTGTCGTTGTCAAAATTCCCGTCAAAGGCGGAAACCGCAGTGGCAAGGGGCATGGAAGCCATCCCTAAGCGGGCTTTCTCCAAAGCTACCGTCCCTTCCACGTCCCATTCCCGGAAGTATTTCTTGAGGGCGTCGGAGAGGCTGATGTTGATATCGGCCGATGCAAACTCATCCTTTTCCAGTCTCTCCAAACGGGCTCTGCGGGCCAGGCTGTCCCTCCGGGGCAGCCCCGTCCTGGCGCGACGCTGATGCCGCCGGGCGGTGGCGTCAAAGGCCAGATTCTCAAGAGAATAATTGTCTTCACCCAGGCCAATCTCCAGTCCCCGGCTCCGGGAGTTCAGGTTCAGGCGGGGGACCGGAAGCACCGTGCCGGCCGGGTCCAGGCGAAAATGTTCCGTATTGTCGGAAAGGCTCACGGACAGCCCCTCCGAATCCCGCATGTCCAAAGCAGCCAAATTCAGGGTCCCCACCAGGGCCTTGTCTTTGGTTTCACCGCTGACATGGACTCCGCCGCCCCTTACAAACATGCTCTGATAGGTGACGTTGAGGGTATCGATGAGGGCCTCCAGGCCTATCGTGTTCTTCCGCGTGGAAACGTTCAGTTTCAGGGAAGGCAGGAAGGCGTCTATGCTGTCTTTGGGATAGAAGACCGTAATGTCTTTTCCGTTCAGCCGGCCTTCTATGCGGGCTTTCCCGATTTCGCCGGCCGACAGGTAGGAAAGGCGCGAATTCCCTTGCAGGTCCATCTCCAGGCTGCCGGTGGCGCTAATCCCCATCTGAGGAATGAAGACCTGCACCAGGGAATCCAGCCGGGCGGCCGCCTGGCCGCTAAGTGAAATCAGCGGGTCTTTGCCCAGCACGTCCCGGGCGCTTCCTTTTACGTCTACGCGGGCGCCGGCCATCTCCAAACGGAGGCGGTCCGCCCGGGCGTCAATCTCTTTGAGGTCGTCCGTCTGGGCGCTCACATCCACGGCCACAAGGCCCTTTCGGCCCATCCCTTCGTAGTCCACGGTGGCCGGGGGCACCAGCAGGCGCGCCCGCATCGCAGGCAGTTCTCCCTTCCCGTACCGTCCTTGGGCAGAGGCATCCAGACTGATGCGGGCATCGGTTTCCAGTTTCTTCAGGAAGTCAAAGTTCTTCCGGTATTCCTTGATGAGGTCTCCTATGGGGCACTTGTCTATGGCTGCCTGCACGTCCAGGTTCCAGATACCGGCCTGGCGAAGCAGTTCACCCTTTCCATTCAGCTCCAAGGCAGACAGTTTCACAACAAGCTGGTTCAGAATTACTTCCAGGGCTTCGTCTTCCCTTTTTGGGAAATGGGCGTCCACTTCCAGGCCGATGGGAACCTGGAGCCGTCCGAAGTTTCCGGTCCTCAGGCGGGTGGAAGCATCGGCCGATGCAACCAGATGCCGCCCGTGGTTTTTCAGTTTCAGGGACTCCAGCCGCAGGGCCAGGGTGTCCTGGGGAAGGCGGCCGGTCACCAGCATGGAATCCAGGGAGAGGACAGCGTCCGACTGGAAGAGGTCCCGGGTGTCCAGCTTCCCCTCAAAAGAGAGACGGCGCATGCCCAGAAGGGCGTGGAGGGTGTCTTCCGGACTGGTGAAAACCACCAGCGGCCGGTCTTCCAGCTGCACTTTGTCTATCCGGATGTCCGGCGCCTTGCTTGCGCTGCTGTCGGCCTTGGGCTCGGACGGGCCGATGGGAAGAATCTCCCAGTTGGCCCGGCCTTCCGGAAAGCGGTGGCCGAAGATGCGGGGACGGCTCAGCCTGGCCCGGTGCACATGGTATTTCCCCCGCAGAAGAGCCACATAATTGAGCGACAGGTTCAGCTCCCGGGCGCTGGCCAGCGTGTCCGGGGCGCCGTCTTTTCCGTAGCCCATCCGGCCCAGGTTCATCCGTCGGCCCGGCTCCGCCAGAAGCGAATCGTAGCGGGCATAGCGCTCATGCGGGTAGGTTATGCAGAAGTCCCTGGCGTCTATGTTAAGGAAGGGGAAACTCTTGATTACATGGGCCCGCACTTCCCGGAAAGAGACGTCTCCTTCCACCAGCCCCTCTGTGACCCGGTTCACGATGCCGGTGAGCACGGAGGGCCTCAGAAGAATCTGGAGGGTCACCAGAATCACCAGTACAAGCCCCGCGAGGGCCAGCAGCGAGTTCCTTATGACCTTCCGGGCTTTCATCTATTTGAGGGCGGAAACGGCATCGGCCACCTGCTCCAAAAGCCATTTGGGGGTGGAAGTGGCACCACATATCCCCACCGACTCTCCCTCCCGGAACCAGGACGGATCCAGTTCGGCGGCCGACCCCACTAAGTAAGTCCGGGGATTGGCGCCCCGGCACAGGTCGGAAAGGACTTTCCCGTTGGAGGAAGATTTTCCGGACACAAAGAGAATCACATCGTGGGCGGCGGCAAAGGCCGATAATTTCTCATGGCGGCTGGCCACCTGGGCGCAGATGGTATTGTGGACGGTGAGCCGGGCTCCGTTGGAACGGAGCAGGCTGCAGATTTCCTCATACTCCGTAGGGCTCTTGGTGGTCTGGGAGAAGATTTCCATGGGCTGGGAGAAATCCAGCGAGGCCATTACATCCTCCAGCATCCGGGCATTCTCCACCACAACGGCGTCTCCGTCCACCTGGCCCACCAGCCCCAGCACTTCTGCGTGTCCCACCCGGCCGAAGATGATAACCTGGCCGTGCCGGCCCTCCGAATGCAGGCGGGCATAGGCCTCGCGGATGCTTTTCTGAAGCTGGAGCACCACGGGGCAGGAGCAGTCAATCAGCTTGAGCTGCCGCAAGCCGGCCTCCTTATAAGTGGCCGGCGGTTCTCCGTGGGCACGGATGAGCACGGTTCCGCCCCGGGGCACTTCTTCCAGGCTGGCGGCCGTCACCAGGCCTTTTTGCTTGAGGCGGGAAAGCTCGGCCTCGTTGTGTACGATGGCACCCAGCGAATACAGCCGCTCCCCCACGGAAAGGTAACTCTCCGCGCGGGTAATGGCGCGGATCACTCCTCCGCAGAAGCCGGAGCCGGGGTCTATCTCTACCTTCAGCATGACAGGCCGGGGCTTTCCAGAATGCCGAATTTACCTTGGAGCAGGCCCAGCATCCACACCAGCTCTTCGTGGAGCGTCATGTGGGTATTGTCCATCACATAGGCGTCCAAGGCCTGCCGGAGCGGAGACGTCTCCCGGTGGGAGTCTATATAGTCCCTTTCCTTCAGGTTGGTCAGGACCTCCTCCAAACTGGCCGTCTGGCCCTTGGCCACCAGCTCGTCGTAGCGGCGCCGGGCACGCACCTGCTCATCGGCCGTCATGAAAATCTTGACCTGGGCATGGGGGAAAACGGTGGTGCCGATATCCCGCCCGTCCATGATGACGCGCCCCCCTTCGGAGAAGGTATGGAGGCGGCCGTCTACATATTGACGCACAAAGGGGATGGCGCTCACCGGGCTCACATGGGAGGAAACCTCCAGGGTGCGGATTTCGGATTCTATGCAGCGCTCTCCCAGGAACAGGCGGGTAAAGCCTTCGGCCCGGCGGAAATGAAGGTCCAGCAGGTCGATGGAAGCCTTCAGGCGGTCTTCGTCAATTTTTCCATCCTTTCCGATGAGTCCCTCTTCCAAACAGTGGAAAGTGACGCCCCGGTACAGGGCTCCGCTGTCAAGATACAGGAAACCGAACTCGGAAGCCACCATTTTGGCAAAAGTGCTCTTTCCGGTGGAGGAATAGCCATCTACGGCGATGATGATGTCGGGAATACTGTTCATGCTTTCTGTACTATCAAGATTACAAAATTAGGAAAAATTCACGATATTTGCATAAATTATATCGCTATGAAAATTCTGATTGTAGACGACGAGCGGGCCATCCGCTATTCCCTTAAAGAGATACTTGAAATGGAGGGGTATGCGGTAGAAACTGCCGAAAACGGACTGGAAGGACTGGAAAAGGCTCAAAAAGAGAAATACGACGCCATCTTCTGTGATATCAAAATGCCGCAGATGGACGGAACGGAGATGCTCTCCAAGGTCATGGAAGAGGGCATTGAGACGCCGGTTGTCATGGTGTCCGGCCATGCCGATATTTCCACGGCTGTAGACTGCATCAAGCGAGGCGCCTTCGACTTCATCGAAAAGCCGCTGGACCTGAACCGCATTCTGATTACCCTCAAGAATGCCACGGACAAGGCCTCCTTGGTCAAGGAGACCAAAATCCTCAAGAAGAAGATTTACGGCAGGGAGATGGTGGGGGAATCCCAGCCCATCGGCCATCTGAAAGACATGATTCAGAAAGTGGCTCCCACGCAGGCCAGCGTCCTTATCACCGGCCCCAACGGCTCCGGAAAGGAACTGGTGGCCCAGAGCATCTACCAGCTTTCTCCCCGCTCCATGATGCCCTTCGTGGAGGTGAACTGCGCCGCCATTCCCTCCGAGCTCATCGACAGCGAGCTCTTCGGCCATAAGAAGGGGTCCTTTACATCGGCCATCAAAGACCATAAGGGAAAATTCGAGCAGGCCGACGGCGGCACCATCTTCCTGGACGAGATTGGGGACATGTCCCTGGCGGCTCAGGCCAAGGTGCTGCGGGTGCTGCAGGAACGCAAGCTCACCCCCGTGGGCGGAGACAAGGAGATAACGGTGGACGTGCGCGTGATTGCCGCCACCAACAAGGACCTGAAGGAGGAGATTTCAAAGGGCAATTTCCGCGAAGACCTCTACCACCGCCTCAGCGTGATTGTGCTCAAGGTGCCTGCCCTGGATGAGCGGAAGGAGGACATCCCGCTGCTGATAGAGCACTTCTCCAAGCAGATTTCCTCCGAGAGCGGAAAGCCCGTGCGGGAGTTCGAGCCCGCCGCCATGACGCTTCTCAAGGAGCGTTCCTGGCCCGGTAACATAAGAGAACTGCGCAATGTCGTGGAGCGTCTCCTGATTCTCGGAGGCAGTCCCGTCACTGCGCAGGATGTGAAAGATTACGCGTTCTGACTATTTCACGCGCTGGCCGTAGGAACGGTCGGTGGTGTTCACGGTGATAATCTCGCCGGTCTCGATGAAGAGCGGAACCATAATCTTGGCGCCGGTCTCCAGGGTAACTTCCTTCAGGGCCGATGTGGAGGCGGTGTTGCCCTTCACGGCAGGCTCGCTGTAGGTGACCTCCAGGGTTACGTAGGTGGGAAGCTCGCAGGTGAGGCAGCGCTCTTCGGGCTCCGTCATGAACATCATTTCCACGTGCTGGCCTTCCTTCATGAGGTCTGCGTTGTCCACTACGTCGTGGGGGAGGGTAATCTGCTCGTAGGTTTCTTCGTGCATGAAGTTGAAGGCCTCGCCGTCGTCATAGAGGAACTGGTAGGGGCGACGCTCCACGGAGATGGTGTCCAGTTTTACGCCGGCGGTGAAAGTGTTCTCCAGGATGCGGCCGTTTTCCAGGTTGCGCAGTTTGGTTTTTACGAAGGCCGGGCCCTTGCCGGGTTTCACGTGCTGGAAGTACACAACGGCGCAAGGTTTGCCGTTGAACATGATGTACATTCCGTTCTTAAGGTCAGCAGTTGTTGCCATAAATGGGTATTTTAGTTAATCATTGGTTTCAAATAGCCCACAAAATTAACTAATTGTCCCTTTTTCTGCAAATTTTTGTGTTTCCGGGCCGATTTTGGCGCCAGGGTCCGAGCTGGGTTGGCTATGGCCTTGACAACTAACTCATTGATTCTCATAGACTTGTAGCACATTTCTCGTTCAGTTTTTGAACGAGAAATACTATATAACACGCTATGGCTCAATTACTTACTTGTCAACCCCACCAGGGCCGATGGGGCCGTTCGTTGAAAACACTCTTTGTAAGCCGGGAGGCCTCAGGCCTTGGGAATCTTGACGGTGAAGCAAGCGCCGCCCAGGGTGAAGGAGCGGGCGTAGGAGATGGAGCCGCCGCAGTGTTCGGCAATGCGCCGGCAGATGGCGAGGCCCAGGCCGGAGCCGCTGGTTTTGGTGGTGAAGTCCGGGGTGAATATCTTGTCCTGGTTCTGTTCGGACACGCCGGGGCCGTTGTCTTCCACCACAATCTCGTAGAAGCCGTCCT
>CAMOKK010000057.1 GCA_946617545.1 uncultured Bacteroidales bacterium
TTATACGGTAAACAGGGCACTTTGTCCGGTTTTCCCAAGGAGGCCCACATGGTATTTCCCTCAAACACGATGGCGCAGGAAGTGATGTCCCTTAGTATGGGCGCCCCGGAGCAGGAGATATTCTTGATAAAGAAAGTATGGTCCCATTCCTCCATGGGCACATAGGTGGAAGCCAGAATCTTGTGAGCCTTGATATAACGGTCCACTCCCTTGCGGTCTTCCGGCCGGCCCGTCGTGGTGAAATTGGTCACCACCCGGTATCCCAAGGGTTCCCGGTTCACGTCAAACTTCACCCAGCTGTGATTGTTCACTTCATAATAAGCGGCGCCGCCCTTGTTGTCAATCACGCCGAAGTTGGCCTCTACCCGCATCGGCCTGGAAAGGGTGTCCAGAAAATGCTCGAAATCTTCCAGCGTGGCGCAAATCTCCAGGGCCCTGTACATCAGGATGCCCTCTCCGTCCATCATCTCCGCCGGAACGTCGTCGTCCTTCAAATCGTAGGTGGCCGTATTCATGATGGCAAAGCCCGTCTCGTTTTCTCCTCCCCAGGCTTCAGGAGTACCCAGCGGCACTTTTGCCAGGGGATTCGTTTTCCAATCGGCATTTACCAGGCACATCATCCGGTACTTCTCTCCGGTAAAATACTCCACCTTCACATCCTGGCAGCTGGAGTCCCGGTGCTTGAACATCACCGCCTTCCCGTCTTTGGTAAACTTGCCGCTCACTATCACCGACGTACACGCCTGCGACGGAGCGCTTATGGTCACAAGGAACAGGAGTGCCAACAACTTAAAACAGCGTTCCATTTTCATCGAGATTATATTTCCGTTGATTCATGTATGTTTCCATTCCCAGATGGGTGTAGGCCAGGTCGGTGGCCACGCGGCCGCGCTGGGTGCGTATCAGGAAGCCTTCTTTGATAAGGAAGGGTTCATATACTTCTTCCAGGGTACCGGCATCTTCGCTTACGGACGTGGCCAGGGTGCCGATTCCCACCGGCCCACCCTTGAAGGTGGTGATGAGCGTGCGCAGGATTTTATTGTCGATGGCATCCAGCCCCCGCTTGTCTATCTTGAGCTTGTTCAAAGCGAAGCGCGTGATTTCCAGGTTGATGCGTCCGTCTCCCAGCACCTGGGCAAAGTCCCTCACCCGCTTCAAGAGCGCATTGGCGATACGGGCCGTACCGCGGCTTCTCAGGGCAATCTCATACGCCGCATCATCGTCAATTTCCAATGAAAGGATACGGGCGCTTCGCAGCACAATCTTCTTCAAATCGTCCGTATCATAGTATTCCAGGGCGCAGTTGATGCCAAAACGGTCTCTCAAAGGCGCCGTCAAAAGGCCGCTCCGCGTAGTGGCACCCACCAGCGTGAAAGGATTCAGGGAAATACGGACAGAACGGGCTCCGGGGCCCTTGTCAATCATGATATCTATCACATAATCCTCCATGGCGGAATACAGATACTCCTCCACCTCCGGAGAAAGCCGGTGAATCTCATCGATAAAAAGCACGTCTCCCGTCTCCAGGGAAGTGAGCAGGCCCGCCAAATCTCCCGGTTTGTCCAGCACCGGACCGGAGGTCACCTTCATGTTCACCCCCATCTCGTTGGCGATGATATGTGCCAGCGTAGTTTTACCCAGACCGGGAGGGCCGTGGAACAGAACATGGTCCAGGGCCTCTCCGCGCAGTTTGGCAGCCTTTATATAAATGGAAAGGTTGGAGACAATTTCTTTCTGGCCGGTAAAATCCTCCAGCTGCTGCGGGCGGATAATTCCGTCAAATTCATTATCTTTGCGCTCTATTGTGTCGTGTGGATCGAATTCGTTCATGACGGCTAAGATTCAATTCAGATACAAATATAGTTCTTTTATTTTTAAATTGTTGATGATGGTGAAGCTGTTGAAATGTTGATAACATTCAAAAGACTCATAAAAATCAATAACTTAAGAGTAAAGCTAACAGTTGAAAACCGCTGGAAAACCTGTTGAGGGACGGTGAATAAGTGAAGCACCCTTTTTCTTCAACCTTAAAAATCCACTTATCAACAGGGTTATGAACAGCTTTTCAACAGGGAAAATGAAGGGAATGTTGATAAGTCAAAAAACTTCCGCGCTCCTGCAAAAAAGTCTTCAAAACAGGGAAGAGATTTTTTGCAGCGGGCTCTTTTTGTCGGCCCGTTGGGCCGTAGTGTCCCAAGTAGCTTCTCAGAAGCCCCAGCTCATCATCCTTCCCAACCGGGAAGCGGCCGAGTACTGCAGCGCAGACCTTTACAACCTTACCCAGGGAGACTGCGTCTTCTTCCTTCCGGAATCCGGCAAAAGCGTAGAAAGAAGCAATTACAAGTCTTCCTTGGGCGTGCAGCGCACCGCCGCCATCGGCAAAATCCTGGAAAAGGCCGATGAAAAAATCTTCATCGTCACCTATCCCGAAGCCATAGAAGAAAAAGTTCCCTCGGAGAGCAAACTCCAGGGCGCCCTTTTCACCATAAAAAGCGGGGAAGACCTCTCCTACGAAGCCCTTCGTACCCGCCTGGGAGAAGAGGGATTCGAGCGCACGGACTTTGTATCGGCCCCCGGCCAATATGCCGTCAGAGGCGCGGTGATAGATATTTTCTCCTATTCCTTGGACAAACCCTACCGCATCACCTTCTTCGGAAACGAGGTGGATAAAATCAACACCTTCGACTGCAACACCCAGCTTTCCATCGACAAGCTGGACAAGGCCGATATCTACCCCGACATAGCCGCCCGCGAAGACGACGAAGGTGTTTCCATTCTTTCCCTCCTCAAGGCCGATACCACCGTCTGGCTGGATTCATCCGACATGTACAGGGAAAAGCCCTTTTTCGAGGAACTGAAGGCCTTCCGGCGCGTTTTTCTGGATATTCCGCTCCGCAGGGAAGAGATGGAAACCATCAACTTCAACATAGCCCCGCAGCCGGTGTTTAACAAGAACTTCGAACTCTTGATTGCCGACATCCGTCTCAAACGGGAGAACAACTTCAAGGTATACATCTTCGGAGAGAAGGAGAGCCAGCTGGACCGCCTCCGCTCCATCATGCTGCAGGAAGAAAACGCCGTGCTGCCGGAATTCGTAAAAGGAAAGAACATCCACGCCGGCTTCATAGACAACGAAGACAAGGTATGCTGGTACACAGACCATGAAATCTTCGACCGTTTCCACCGCGTGCGCCTTCGCCGGACCGTGGAAAAATCCGAGCAGCTCACGCTCAATGACCTCAACTCCTTCAACCTGGGAGACTATGTGGTGCACATAGACCACGGCGTGGGAGTGTTCGGGGGCCTGGTGAAGATGAAAGACGACTACGGCCGCGTAAAAGAGGTGGTCAAACTGATTTACAGCGGGGGAGACGTGGTCTTTGTCTCCGTCCATTCCCTGCACAAGATTTCCCGTTTCCGTTCCAAGGAAGGGGAGGCGCCGCGCGTGAACAAGCTGGGCTCCAAGACCTGGAGCAACCTCAAGAGCGCCGCCAAGTCCCGCGTCAAGGATATCGCCAAGGAACTCATTCAGCTCTATGCCAAGCGCCGGGCTTCGGACGGCTATGCCTTTTCGGCCGATACCTACCTCCAGGAAGAACTGGAATCCTCCTTCATGTATGAAGACACTCCGGATCAGGAGAAGGCCACCCAGGCTGTGAAGGCCGATATGGAAGACAACTGCCCCATGGACCGCCTGGTGTGCGGAGACGTGGGCTTCGGAAAAACGGAAATCGCCATCCGGGCAGCCTTCAAGGCCGTTTGCGACTCCAAGCAGGTGGCCGTGCTGGTGCCCACCACCATCCTGAGCCTCCAGCACTTCGAAACCTTCAAGGCCCGCCTGCAGAACCTTCCCTGCAATATAGACTATGTAAGCCGTTTAAGAACGGCCGGGCAGATAACGGATATCAAAAAACGCCTCAAGGAGGGGAGTATAGACATCCTTATCGGCACCCATAAAATCCTTGGAAACGGCTTTGAATTCAAGGACCTGGGTTTGCTCATCATTGATGAGGAGCAGAAATTCGGGGTATCGGCCAAAGAGAAACTTCGCCAGTTTAAAAACGCCGTAGACACCCTTACGCTTACGGCTACACCCATTCCGCGTACCTTGCAGTTCTCCCTTCTGGGCGCCCGGGACCTTTCCATCATCCAGACCCCGCCGCCCAACCGCATCCCCATCCAGACGGAGATTATCCTGTTCAATGAGACCGAAATAAAGAGCATCATCAACTACGAACTCAACCGCGGCGGACAGGTGTTTTTCCTGCACAACAAGGTGGAAGAACTGCCGGCCATCGAGGATATCCTGCACCGGCTCATCCCGGACATGAAAATCTGCGTGGCGCACGGCCAGATGGAATCCCGCGAGCTGGAAGACCGCATGCTCTCTTTCATGCGCGGAGACTACGACCTCCTGCTGTGCACCACCATCATAGAAAACGGCCTGGACATCCCCAATGCCAACACCATCATCGTGAACCAGGCCCAGAACATCGGCCTCAGCGACCTCCACCAGCTTCGCGGCCGCGTGGGACGCTCCAACAAAAAAGCCTTCTGCTACCTGATTGTCCCTCCGCTGGTAACCCTCACGGACGACGCACGAAGGCGCCTTCGGGCCATCGAAGAGTTCTCCGACCTGGGCAGCGGCTTCAATATAGCCATGCAAGACCTGGATATCCGCGGGGCCGGCAACCTGCTGGGCGCGGAGCAGAGCGGTTTCATCTCCGACATGGGCTACGAAACTTACCAGAAAATCCTTTCCGAGGCCATGGACGAACTGGGCATGGAAACCCAGATAGCCCAGCAGCGCGGCAACGAAAAATATGTGGAAGACTGCACCATAGAAACAGACCAGCCCGCCCTCATTCCGGACGACTACATAGATATTACGGCCGAGAAAATCCGCCTGTACAAGCAGCTGGACGCCCTCACGGACGAGCGGGAGATAGACCGGCTGGGCCAGCAGGTGGCCGACCGTTTCGGCCCGCTTCCCCTGGAAGTGCAGAACCTCCTTTTTGTGGTGAAAATCAGGAATTTGGGAGTGCAGATGGGCTTCGAGAAGATTATCATCAAGAACGGCATGCAGATTATGTTCTTTGTGAACAATCCCATGTCTCCTTTCTACAAGTCCAAGCGCTTCGAAACCATCCTCACCCGGGTGAACGAGAACCCTGCAGAGTACAAGTTCAACCAGGACGGAGGCAAGCTGCGCACCGTGTCCCGCGGGGTGAATACGATGTCATCGGCCCTCTATATTTTGAAAAAACTCCAATAATTGGTAAATTTGCAGGCTATGTCCAACCTGCTCATAGAAATAGGCAACACCGCCCTCAAGGCCGCCTGGGCTCAGGGAATGACGCTGGGAAAAACCTTCCGTTATCAAGGGGAGAAATACCTGGAGTTCATCCTTTCCCTTACCCGGCGTGACAAGCCGTCGGTAATGGTGGTTGCATCCGTCTATCCTTTTTCGGAGGCCGATATCCGGCTGCTCCAAAAAGAGTGTGAGCGCCTTATCCTGATGGACCACAACCACAAGGAGACGCTGCTTTCCTACGGGCTTCCGGCCTATCTTTCCTATGACCGGGCGGCCGCCATCGTGGCGGCACGGCACCTTTTTCAGGGCAAAGGCTGCACCGTGGTGGACTTCGGAACCACCCTCTCCGTAGACTTTACCTCCGAGGAAGGGCTGTATCAGGGGGGAAACATTTCCCTGGGTTTCCGTACGCGATTCAAGGCCCTGAACCGCTATTCCCGCTCCCTGCCCCTGGTGGACAGCCCGGAATCACCGGATGTCCTGGGGCTATCCGAGAAGGCTTCCATTGAGTCCGGAGTGGTTTCAGGCATTATATTTGAAATGGAAGGCTACCTGAATCTTCATCCGGGCAACGTGGTGGTATTCACCGGCGGGGATGCGAATTATTTTGCAAAACGGATGAAAAGTTCCATATTTGTAATTTGTAACCTCGTTTTGATGGGGTTGGCACTAATGGCGCAAGAGTATGTTCGAAGGAATGAGAAATAGATTGCTGGCCTTGGCTGTTGTCCTGTTTTCCGCCGGGTCCCTGTGGGCCCAGACGGAGGGAACGTATGTGGGCTTTTCCCCGTACTCCGTCTTTGGCGTGGGAAACTTGCACCAGGCGGGTTCCACCTGGAACCGCGGAATGGGCGGGGTGGGCATCGCCGCCCGCAACAACCGTTTCGTGAATGTGCTGAATCCGGCCTCCGTCACCGCCCGTGACACCCTTTCCTTTATGGCCGACGTAAGCCTGGGCGGACGCCTTTCCCTTTTCAAGGAAGGGGACAAGCAGGCCTACAATGCCGTCTTCGTTCCGGAAAACCTGGCCCTTTCCTTCCCCATGTGGAAAAACACGGCTTTCATGGTCGGTGTCCGCCCGGTGAGCGACGTGGGTTACAGCATCTCCTACAAAGAGATAGATGTGGGTGCCGGCGAGCGCCAGTTCACCTCTACGGGCAACGGAGGTACGTACAACGTATTTGCCGCCGCCGCCATCACCCTCTGGGACCGCCTTTCCGTGGGCCTGCAGGGAAATTACGTGTTCGGAAACATCAACAAGAAGTCCACCCTCAGTAGTTCGGACGAGTCTTATCGCTCCATGACTCAGGGAGACTCCCTGCAAATCAATAATTTGTCGGCCAAAATCGGCCTTCAGTACCAGCATCCGCTTGCTCCGGGTTCCTACCTCACGGTGGGTGCCACCTACCAGATTTCCACCGGTATGTGGGGCCACAGCATCCATTACCGTTCGTTAGGAAGCTACGACCGTAAACGCTCCGCCGCGGAACTCAAAGGAAAAGGGCTTAAGATGGGAGACGAGCTGGGCGTGGGCGTAAACTACCGTTTTGAAGACAAGTTCATGGTGGAGGTAGACTATACCCGCTCCAATTGGAATAATTCCCATCTGGACCAGGTGAGCGGCTTCTCCAATGTGGGAGACGTGGTTTTTGCCCCCGGAGTGGGACAGAGTGTCCGCCTGGGAGGAGAATTCACCCCCAACCGCAACGATATCCGCTATTTCCTGCGCCGCTGCACCTACCGCGCAGGCGCCTATTTCGAGCAGTCGTATTATACGGTAGACGGAGCCCATGTCAATTCCGTGGGTATTACCTTGGGTATGACGCTGCCTGTTTTCCGCTGGTACAACGGCCTTTCCGTGGGCCTCGAAGCGGGCCGAAGGGGCCTCGCCACCTCCCAGGTAAAAGAGAATTATTTCGGCTTCAGTTTGGGATTCAATATCTTCGATATCTGGTTCCAGAAACGCGCCTATCAGTAATCTTGGCACAGACCTTGTTTAGCAAATAAACTTAAAAATAATTGATATGAAAAAGTTAGCTCTCGTTTTCTTCGCCGCTATGGCCCTCATGGGTCAGAGCGCCTTTGCCCAGACCTCCCGTTTCGGTCACGGCAAAGACAGCGCAGACTGTGTGCTGTACCTCTCTTACTATCAAGAGTATTATAAGCAGAAGAACTACGATTCCGCCCTGCCCAACTGGCGTAAAGCCTATGCTGTATGCCCTGCTACGGCTTCCCAGAACATGTTTATCCATGGTACCACCCTCATGACCCGTCTGTATAACAAAACCAAGGATCCGGCCATGAAGAGCGCCATCGTAGACACCATCCTCACCCTTCAGGACAAGCGTATGGCCGCCTATCCCAAGAACCGGCAGTCCATCCTGAACAACAAGGGCCAGCACATCATCAACTATCGCAGTTCCGACGCCGCCTACACCTATGAGAACCTGGGCGCCATCGTGAACGAGCTGGGTCCGCAGGCCAACGGTCCCCTGCAGGTGAACCTGCTTCAGGCCGCCATCGCCCTTTACCGTGAGAACAAACTCAGCGCAGACGACGTGATTGCCACCTATGACAAAGTGGCCGAAAACGTTGATAATGCCAATCCCAAGAGCGACGCCGAGAAAGAGGACAACCTGAAGGTGAAAGCCACCATCGAGTCCATCTTCGCCGACAGCAAGGTGGCTTCCTGCGAGAACCTCCTGGCCATCTTCGGCCCCCGCTACGAGGCCGAGCCCGAGAACCTGGCCGTGGTTTCCAATATCGTGAAGCTCATGAATACGGCCGAGGACTGCACCTCCAACGACCTTTACCTGAAGGCCGTCACCTCCATGTACAAG
>CAMOKK010000058.1 GCA_946617545.1 uncultured Bacteroidales bacterium
GAAGTACCTGGACGGCATCGCCGCCAAGCGCAAGACCATGGTGAGCACCGGTGACCGCAGCGCCAAGATCCGTACCTACAACTATCCTCAGGGCCGCGTGACAGACCACCGCATCGGCTGGAGCATGTACAACCTGCCCGTCTTTATGGACGGAGACATCCAGGAGTGCATAGACCAGCTGCAGATTGCAGAAAACGCAGAACGCCTGAAAGAGGCAGGGGAGGAGCAGTAAGATGGCACGCAATCCCGAAGAACTGAAGGCGCTGGGCCACAAGGCCGAATACAGCCAGAACTACGCTCCCGAGGTGTTGGAAACCTTTGAGAACCAGCATCCGGACAACGACTATTGGGTCCGTTTCAACTGCCCGGAATTCACCACGCTGTGCCCCATCACCGGCCAGCCGGACTTTGCGGAAATCCGCATCAGCTACGTGCCGGACGTGAAGATGGTGGAATCCAAGTCCCTGAAACTGTATCTGTTCAGTTTCCGCAGCCACGGAGACTTCCATGAGGACTGCGTGAACACCATCATGAAGGATCTCATCAAGCTCATGGACCCCAAGTACATTGAGGTGACGGGCTTCTTTACCCCCCGCGGCGGTATCTCCATCTACCCCTACGCCAATTACGGCCGTCCGGGCACCAAGTGGGAACAGCTGGCCTGGGAGAGGCTTTCCAAGCACGAGTAATCCTTAGCCCTTATACGGCCGGAAGGCCACGCAGGCGTTGTGCCCTCCGAAACCGAAGGAATTGGAGAGGCCCAGGGTGAGGTCTGTCTTGACGGCCACGTTGGGGGTGTAGTCCAGGTCGCATTCCGGGTCCGGGGTGTCCAGGTTGATGGTGGGCGGGCAGATTCCTTCCTTGAGGGCCATCACGGTGGCCACGGCCTCGGCGGCGCCGGCGGCACCGAACATGTGGCCGGTCATGGACTTGGTGGAGGAGATGTGTGCCTTGTAGGCGTAGTCTCCCAGGGCCACCTTGCAGGCGATGGTTTCTGCAATGTCGTTGAGGTGGGTGCCCGTTCCGTGGGCGTTGATATAGAGATTGTCCTTGGAAGGGTCGAAACCGGCTTCCGTGAGGGCGTCCTTGATGGACTTGGCCTGGGTGCTGCCATCCGGGCGGGGAGCGGTGGCATGGAAGGCGTCGCAAGTGTTGCCGTAGCCCACCATTTCTCCGTAGATGGTGGCTCCGCGCTCCAGGGCATGGTCTAAGGATTCCAGCACCAGCACGGCGGCGCCGTCACCCATCACAAACCCCTGGCGGTTGGCATTGAAGGGGAGCGAGGCGTACTTGGGGTCCGTGGAGCGGGTAAGGGCCTTGGCGTTGTAGAAACCGGCGATGCCCAGCGGAATGGAAACATGCTCGCTGCCGCCGGCGATGATGGCGTCGGCATAGCCGTGACGGATGGCGCGGAAGGCCTCGCCGATGCAGTGGGAGGAGGTGGCGCAAGCCGTCACAATGTCTAAGCAAGGGCCCTCTGCGTGGTGTTTGATGGCAATGTGCCCGGCCGCGATGTTGGAAATCATGGTGGCGATGAAAAGCGGCGAAATCCACTTTCCGGACGGGTCTTCAATCATTTTCTGGGTTTCGCGGTACTGCACCTCGAAACCGCCGATGCCGGAGCCCACGTACACGCCTAAGCGGTAGGGGTTGATGTTGGCGTTTTCTCCCTCCGACACCAGGCCCGCCTGCTGCATGGCCTGCCAGGCCGATGCCATGGCATAGAGCGTGAAATTGTCCTGCTTGCGGATAAAGGGCTTTTCCATGCCGTAGCGCTCCGGGTCAAAGTCTTTCACTTTGCCGGCAAAGGTGACGGGCATGTCTTTGAAGGCCTCTACGTAATCAATTCCGCAGACACCGTGGATGAGGTTGTTCCAGAAGGTATTAACGTCCGAGCCCAAAGAGGACACGACGCCCATTCCGGTAACGGCTACTCGCTTAGGTTCCATATGGTTTGTTCTAATTTTCCTAATTAACTTGCAAAATTAGGCATTTTCAGGGAGATTACAAAAATTGGCATATCCGGAGATTTTTGAGTAACTTCGCATACTTATTCGTTTGAGTATGAAAACTACAGAGCAAAGTTCGCATTTCGAGCACCTGGACGCCATGTCCACCCGGGAAATCCTGGAGGGTATCAATCAGGAGGACCGTCTGGTCCCCGTGGCCGTGGCCCAGGCCATTCCGGCCATCGAAAAACTGGTGGACGGGATTGTGGAGCGGGTCCCCAAGGGAGGCCGCGTTTTCTATACCGGTGCCGGAACGTCCGGCCGATTGGGCATTGTGGATGCCTCCGAGATAGCGCCCACCTACGGCGTGTCGGATTTGTTCATCGGCGTGATGGCGGGCGGTGACGGCGCCATCCGTCATGCCGTGGAAGGGGCCGAGGACAATGCGCTCCAGGGTTGGGAAGACTTGCAGCGTTTCCATCCCACCTCCATGGACGTGCTGGTGGGCATAACGGCTTCCGGCGGGGCGCCCTATGTGCTGGGGGCCATCCGGAAAGCCCGCGAGAAGGGCCTCCTGACGGGTGCCATCACCAACAACGAAGACAGCCCCGTGGTGCGTGAGGCCCAGATTGCCATGGTGGCCAGCGTGGGGCCGGAGTTCGTGACGGGCTCTACCCGCATGAAATCCGGAACATCGGCCAAACTCATCCTCAATATGATTTCCACCGCGTCCATGATTCGGCTGGGCCATGTGAAGGGCAACAAGATGGTGGACATGCAGCTCACCAACCAGAAACTGGTGGACCGCGGCACCCGCATGATTATGGAAGCTACCGGAATCAAGGATTACGACCAGGCCCAGGCGCTCCTGCTCCGCTACGGACAGGTGCGCAGCGCCGTTGAGGCCTATTTTAAAAAATAAGAGCCATGTGGCAGAGAATCCAAACCCTTTTTCTTCTGATATCGGCCGGCCTGGCGGCGGCTCTTTGCCTGAGTCCCGCCTATAGCCTGGCAAGCCCTGAAGGGCTTGTCGAGGTGTCTTACTGGCAGCTCCGGAGCCCGTATTTCGGGATTCTGCTGGGCATCGTGGCCTTCCTGATTGTGCTGGCCCTGGTGGTGTACAAATCCCGCATCCTGCAAATGCGCCTGGCGGTGCTGTCGGCCATCATGGCCCTGGGAATGCAGCTTTGGCTGGCCTGGATGTACTTCACTTTCGAAGGCCCGGTTTTCCATTGGACGGTCATTTTCCCGCTGCTCATCTGCATCAGCAACCTGCTGGCGGCCCGGGGAGATTTCCAGGACCAGCTGGTGGTGGAAAGCGCCTACCGGGTAAGGGAAAGACGTAAACGCAAACGTAAATAAAACAGATACTATGAAACCTACACTTCTTGTACTGGCTGCCGGTATGGGCAGCCGTTATGGCGGACTCAAGCAGATGGACGGCCTGGGTCCCCACGGAGAAACCATCATCGACTATTCCATTCACGACGCGGTTGAGGCCGGCTTCGGCAAGGTGGTCTATATTGTCCGCGAGTCTTTCAAAGAGCAGATGGAGCAGGCCGTGAAGCAGAAATATGCCGGTGTGAAAACCGTGGACGGAGAGCCCCTGCAGTTTGTTTTCGTAACCCAGGAGCTGGACAAGATTCCCGCCCCTTTCACCGTTCCCGAGGAGCGTGTGAAGCCCTGGGGTACGGCCCACGCCGTGCTCATGGGCGCATCCGTGATTAACGAGCCCTTCGCCGTGATTAACGGAGACGATTTCTATGGCAAGGAGTCCTTCAAGATTTTGGGAGACTGGTGCCGGAAGCATGCTTCCACCCAGGGCCAGTACTGCATCGTGGGCTTCGAGCTGGAGAACACCCTGAGCGAGAACGGCAGCGTGTCCCGCGGCATCTGCTCCTACGACGCCAAGGGCAACCTGACAGACATTGCCGAGCATCTGGAGATTGCCCGCGAGGCCGACGGAAAGGTGTACGGCAACAACTCCGTGAACGGAGAGAATCACGTGGAACTGGACGCCAAGGCCCTCTGCTCCATGAACATGTGGGGCTTCACCCCGGATTACTTTGAGAAGAGCGCGGAGATTTTCAAGACTTTCCTCAAGGAGCACATCACCGAGCCCAAGAAGGAATACTACATCCCTTACGCCGTAGATGTGATTGTGAAGGGCGGTGAAGGCTCCTGCGAGGTGCTTTCCACCCCTTCCCGCTGGTTTGGCGTCACCTACAAGGAAGACCGCCCGGGCGTGGTGGCCAAGTTTGCGGAGCTCGTAGAAAAAGGTATTTATCCCAGCCCCCTGTATTGACATGACCCCTCCTCCTTTGTTCAAAAAGGCACGTCAGGTCAATAATTACGACCTCTATGCCAATCACGCCTGGTATGTGCCGGGCGTGAAGGGCATGTTCGTCCTGCTGGGCTGGTTCCTGGCGGGCAACCTGCTGGGCAGCCTGGTGGAAGTGATAGGCATGGCTTTTTTGCCTGCGGAAATTATCCAAAAGTACGCCATGCTGGTGGTATATCCGCTGTCCTTCCTGCCGCCTATGGTATATGCCGCGCAGAAGAGCCAGCGCAACAGCCTGTTCGAGACCGGCTACAAGCTAAACAGCAGCCATTGGGGCCCCTTCAAGGCCTGGCAGGTGGTGCTCATCACCGTGGGGCTTTCATTTGCCACCATGATATCGGCCGATTTGCCCAACTACTGGAACTACAAGCTCACCACGGCCACGCCGGCCATGAAGAGCTTCTACGACACCATTGTGGAACTGCTCAAGCAGATGACCGGCGGCCCGTGGTGGAGCTCCTTCCTCCTTACGGCCATCTTTGCGCCCATTTTTGAGGAATGGCTGTGCCGGGGCATGGTGCTTCGCGGCCTCCTTACCAAGATGAAGCCCGCCTGGGCCATCGTGGTATCGGCCCTGTTCTTTGCGCTCATCCACATGAATCCCTGGCAGGCGCTGAATGCCTTTATCATCGGCGTTGTAATGGGCTATGTGTATTACAAGACGGGCAACCTTTGGCTCACCATGCTCATCCACTTCGTGAACAACGGAACGGCGGTGGTCCTGAGCCAGATTTCTTCCCTGCAGGACGTAGACTTCTGGATAGACATCATGCCCCAGACCACGTACGCGGTGGTGTATGTGCTGGGTCTGGTGCTGCTGGGGGCCTGCCTGATGGCTTTCCGCCGCATCCCGCTGGAGCAGGAAAGAGGCAATATAGATACGGTAACGCTTAATGTAGACTGATATGGAAGAGAAAAAGGACAGATGGGCCGCGCTCAAGAAAAGTGACCACAATTACCTGGTCCCTTTCGTGATTATTTCCACCACCCTGGTGGCTTTGTGGCTGCTGTTCTTTGCCCATAACAGCGTTTTGTCCTGGATTCGGGCCACCATGGAGGAGAGGTCGCAGGAGGCCGAGATGGCCCGCCTGAAGGCAGAGATTCAGGAGATGGACCAGGAGATAGACCGGCTCCGGAACAACACGGATACGCTGGAGGCCTTTGCCCGGGAGCAGTATTATTTCTGCGCTCCGGGAGAGGACGTGTACATCTTGGAATAGAGCCGGGCGGTTTGCACGGCGGGAACTACGTCGTGTACCCGGAGCCAGGTGGCGCCCCGCTCCAGGGCAGCCATATTAAGAACTTGTGTGGCGGGCATCGCTTCTTCGGGAGTGATGCCCAAAACTTTATAAATCATGCTTTTGCGGGAAAGGCCCACCAATACGGGCCGATCGAAGGCCTGCGTGATTTCCCGGAGCCTCCGCAGCAGTTCATAGTTCTGCTCCACCGTTTTTGCAAAGCCGAAGCCCGGGTCCAGCATCCACTCCCGGATGCCGGCATCGGCCGCCTTCTTCTCAAAATCACGGAAATAGCGGAGCACTTCTTCCACCACGTCATCGTAATCCGTGAGGCCCTGCATGGTTTCGGGCGTTCCGCGCATGTGCATGGCCACATAGGGGAGTCCCAGCCGCCCCACCGTTTCCAGCATCTCAGGGTCCATCCCGCCGGCCGATATGTCGTTTACCAGGAACGGGCCGAGGGTCTCATATGCCCTCCGGACAATCTCTGCCCGGTAGGTGTCGATGGAGATAGGAAGGGAGTTCCTCCCTATCTCCGTCAGGACGGGCTCCAGGCGGGCCCATTCTTCTTCCAAGGAGGGCTGCGGAGCGCCCGGACGGGTGCTGCAGGCACCCAGGTCCACCACATCGGCCCCGTCGGCCCACATCCGGCGGATGCGGGAGAGGGCATCGGCCCCTGCCACCTGGCTGCCGGCGTAGAACGAGTCCGGCGTCAGGTTCAGGATGCCCATGATGTGGATGCTTTGCATGGCTGGAGAGTTGTTTACAGCAGGAGCAAAACGGCCAGCAGGCCCACACAGAAGCCCTGGGCGGTGAGGCGACGGCGGGTGACGTGACGGGTGGAAAGGGCCAGCGGGTCTTCGGCCATGTCTTCCTGAAGGGTATCCGGCATGTGCGGGGCGCTCCACTTGTGAATCACCTCTCCGTCATAAAAATAGGAGCCGCCACCGTTGGAACGGTTCAGGGTGATAAGCGTCTTGTAGTCGGAGAAATAGGGGACCACATCGGCCGGAAGGTTGTAGCCGGCCATTTCTTCCCGGCTGGCCGATACCAGCAGCAGCGGAAGGGCCTCCGTTCCCTGAAGCCGGCGATAGTGCTCTGCCACGCGGGCCCAATCGGCCTTGGGGGCATCATAGACGGAGAGAACCACCACCTTTCCCTGAGCGGCCAAATCGTCTTGATACGTGCCTTCCGCGTCAAAGAAACTCAGGATGGGGGCGCGGCGGAAATCGGCCTCGTCGGCATTCTCGTCCAAGGAGGCGAAGAGCTGGGCTCCCCAGTTGAAGGGCGTAAAATCCACTGCAGGAAGGTGGGAGTTGCAATAGACGGCCGCCAGGATAACCGCCGCAGAGGCCACGCCGGCCGCCACGTTCTTGTGTACCCGCGGCGTCCCGAACTCCTTGAAGGGAGTGAAAGCCACCACCGCCAGCACAATGAGCACCACGTTCTTCCAGAAGCTCTGGGCATGGGTGAGATGGACCGCCTGCCCGAAACAGCCGCAGTCCATGGGCGGATTGAAAATCCACAGCAGGAGGGTAATGAGGGTGAAAACGCCCAGCATGGCATAGGCCACAATGGCCGATATCTTCCGGAACACCCCGGTAATAAGGCCGATACCCACCGCGCACTCCGTCACGGCCAGGGCCACTCCCACGGCCTTGGCCGCCCCGGTGAGGAAAGTCAGGTGGAAGAATTTGAAATACTCCTGAACGATGAGCATAGTGCCCACCGGGTCTACCAGTTTGAGCAGTCCCGAAACCAGGAATACCACCCCCAGGACACCGGCGGTGTGCCGGCGGAAAGTCTGATAGAAAGGCTTCATGCGAGGAAAGGGTCTACGGCGGCTTTCACCTTCTGGAAAATGGCCTCCGGAGGCAGCATCTGTCCCCGGGCGTCCGAGCAGTCGATGCGGCGGAACTTGGAATCCCGCTCCGTCTGGGCCACATACATTTCCCGCACGGTTTTCTGGAAAGCGATGGAGGCCTCATGGATATCTTGGGCGCCGGACAGGTACTCCCGGTCCTCCCCAGCCCGCTGATGGGTAAGGCTCTGCTCCACAAAGCCGATGGGAACGTCCAGAAAGAGATTCAGGTCCGGCACAGGCAGCCCGAAAGCCCCGTACTCCGTGTCAAAAATCCAGTCCCTCAGCCGTTCACGTTCCTCTTTCGTGGAAAGTTTGGCGCACTGGTAGGCAATGTTGGAATACACATAACGGTCCAGCAGGACGGTTTTCCCCTCCTCAAGCGCCTTCTTTATGAAGGGCACGGCCCCGTGACGGTCTTCCGCAAACAGAAGGGCTACCAACTGGGGGTGCACGGCGTCGTTGGCGCCAAAGTCTCCCCGCAGGAAACGGGAAATGAGGTCTCCGTAAACAGGGGCGTCATAGCGGGGGAAATGGATGTATTCCAAAGCCCCGCACCGCCGGGTCAGATATTCTTTGAGCCGCCTCACCTGGGTGGATTTGCCCGCCCCGTCAAGTCCTTCGAGTACAATGAGCAT
>CAMOKK010000059.1 GCA_946617545.1 uncultured Bacteroidales bacterium
ACCAGCTTGGACAGGCAGGGACGGGCGTCGGAGGCTGCTATGAGCAAATTGTTCCACAGGCCGATGAAATTGCCCGTGATGAGCATTTCCCGGATGGGGTGTACCCGTTTTCCGTCCCGGATGAGGAAACCCTCGATACCATAGGAGAAGTTGCCGGTGGCCGGGTTGGAGTTGCCTCCGTTGAAACCGGTGACCAGGATGCCCTCTCCCACCTTCTGAAGCACTTCTTCCAGGTTTTTGCAGGCTCCGTGGGGAAGTACTTTCACGCGGGTGGCGTCTTCGACGGTGGGTTCCATCTCCATCTTGGCGGCGATGTAGGTATTGAGGAAATAGGTCTTCACCACGCCTTCTTCTATGACGGGCATCTCCCGGGTGGCCACGCCTTCACTGTCAAACAGGCGGCAGCCGGTGTCTCCCGGCGTACGGGGGCAGTCCAGGATGGTGAGCCCTTCCGGGAATACTTTTTTGCCCAGCGTATCCTTCAGGAAGGAATTCTTCTGCTGCAGGCTGTATCCTCCCAAGGCGTTCAGAAGGGGAGTGACCAGTTTGGAGGCACATTCGGTGTCTACGATGAGGGTGTATTTCCCGCTCTTCACTTCCTGCGGTCCTATCTGCTCCATGGCCCGCTCATAAGCTGTCCGGGCGCAGCCTTCCAGGGCCAGGTCCTGCAGGCGGGGCGTGGCGTCCCACCAGTAAGAGGAGAAATGGCGGCCCTCGGCATCTTCTACGGTACTTTCGTAGCCAATCTCGAAGGAGGTTTCCGTATGGCGGGCATACAGACCCTGGGAGTCTATGGTAAGGCTGTCGAAGACGGAATCCGAGTACTCGCCTTCCTCGGAGATGAGGTCTGCTTGCGGCCAGGCCGTGGAGCGAAGAGCCAACTCCCGCCGCCGCTCCGGCGTAAGGGTCTGGTACTGCGTATCATAAAGGTCCAGCTCCAAGCCGCTGACGGCATCTTTGGCCAGCCTCTCGGGGGCCGGAAGGTCCCGGAAGGAATCCGGCTCCAGCATCTTCACCGTCTCGATGGAGGTTCTGACGAAGGCTTCCAGGCCCTCCCGATCCAGGCGGTTGGAAGAAAAGGCGCCGTACTTGCCGTCGACAAAAAGCTGAAGTTGCAGGCTCCGGTCCAGGGCATGGGCCGTCTTGTCCACTTCTCCGTTCAGCAGGCCGATCAGGTTCATCAGGCTCTTGGATAGGGTGATGCGCACTTTCCGGGCTCCGCTGCGCAGGGCGTAATCCAGGCAGTGCTTTGCCAGCGCTATCTCAGCTTCTGTGAGCGTGGAATGTAAAGTGTTGTCTGTCATTATTTTATGTAAATCCTCCTCTCCTGTTTCCATATCACGGGGCTACTCGCCACCAACAGTCAGGCTCCCGATCAGTACGGTGGGAATGCCGCAGCTCACGGGGACGGACTGCTCTTTCCCGCAGGTCCAGGCGCCGGGGTCTACGGCCAGGTCATCGGCCACGCCCCGGATATCGGCCAGGGCGGCGGGTCCGTTGCCGATGATATTGATATCCTTCACGGGACGGGTGAGGCGGCCGTTCTCAATAAGAAAGCCAGCCTTCACATAGAAGGTGAAGTCTCCTTCTCCTATCTGCACCTGCCCGTTGGAAAATTCGTCTACATAAATGCCCTTGGAAACCTCTGCTACAAGGTCTCCCGCCTTGGCCGAGCCGCTCTCCATGTACGTTGCCCGCATGCGGGGGATGGGGGCGTAGCGGAAGCTTTCCCGCCGGCCGTTTCCGGTGGGACGTACGCCGTAATGGGCGGCGGAAATGCGGTCGTGGAGGTAGGAGGTGAGCACTCCGTCCTCCACCATATAGGTCTTCTGTCCGGGAACGCCCTCGTCATCATAGTTGAGGGCTCCGCGGTTGCCCGCCAGGGTGCCGTCGTCTATGATTTGGATGCCGCGGGGGCAAATCTGCCGGCCCATTTTGTCGGCGAAGATGGAGGTTCCCTTGCGGTTGAAATCGGCCTCGAAGGCGTGGCCCATGGCTTCGTGCAGGAGGATGCCGGAAGCGCCGGCGCCCATCACCACGGGCATTTGGCCGCCCTTGGGCCTGCCGGCGGCAAAACGGTCATCGATGCCCTTCACCAATTCATCGGCCATTTCCCTGATGAGACTCTCCGAGAGCATCTCCGCCCCGCAGCGGAAGCTCCGGGAGATGGATTTGTTTTCCGTGGCGCCGCCTTGCTCAAAGACGGCAGACAGGGATATGCTGCCCATGGGACGGGTGTCCCACTTGAGCTCTCCGTAGGAGTTGTACATGAGGATGTCGCTCATTTGGAAGGCCAGGTTGGCCATCAGCTTGACAATGCGGGTGTCGCGCCCCTTCACTTCGGCCTCCAGTTTCTGGAGGAAGGGGAGGAAGCGGCTCATGGGCGTTTCCCGCCACGACTGCTCCACGGGGTAGCGGTCTGCCGCCGGGTTGGGCTCTCCTCGGCTGGGGTTGGGGGTGCCGTAGGGGTTGACATCGGCTATTCCGGAAGCAATCTGGGACGCCGCCTTGGCGCAGGCAAGCATGTCTTCCCAGGCAGTGCTTTCGCAGTAGGCGTAGCCGGTCTTTTCTCCGCTGAGCACGCGGACGCCCAGGCCGAAGTCTACGTGGTTGCCTCCGGAGGTGACGGCTCCGTCCCTCAGCAGGAGGCTGCCGTAGGTGGTGTTTTCGAAGTAGAGGTCTGCATAGCTGCCACCGGAGAGGAGGGCTTCCTCCACCAGTTTCTGTATCACAGATTGGTCTACTGCGAAGGTATGGAAGTAATAATCTTTATTCTGAATCATTCTGATAGGGTACGCCGTCGTGCGCTAAGGGCGCCTTGGCTATTTCTTGGGCTATGTGCTCCGTAACTTCCTGGATGGGCGTGTTGTCTTCCGTCTGATCCGACACCAAAGCCCTGATTTTGTCGTACTTCTCCATATCCCGGATGATGAGGCCCTTGGAGGAGCCTTCGGCCACCACGGAGAAGGGCGGGTTGGAATTGTCGGCCAGAATCCACTTGTCGCAGGTTTGCATGTAGTTGTGAAAGAGGTAGCTGAGCCCCATTTTATACCTGCGACGGATGGTTTCTTCCGGAATGTCGTGGCCGCCGGCCTTCACGCGGGCAGCTACGCGCTGCACGGCAATGTCCGGGCTGTTGAGCCAGAAGTAGAGGACGGTCACATAATAGCCCATGTTCTGGGCGCTACGCGTCATTTTGAGGAGGGCACGCGTGGCCAGGGTGGTCTCGATGCAGAAATCTTCGCGGCGGTTGAACAGGTACTTCACCTTCTTGAGCATCAGGCGGCTGGCTGTTATATAGGCGCTCTCCGGGGAAAAGGGCGAGAGGTGTTTGGCAAATTCGTCCGAATTCACGAACTCGGAGCAGTCCAGCAGCTCCGGGAGGACGTCGTACGAAGCCGTTGTCTTCCCGGAGCCGTTGGGACCCGATATGATGTAAAGTCGGGGCAAGTCCTATTCTGTGGCTGCTTCGAGTTTTTTCATCATGGAGAACATGAAGATGGCGGAGATTACGCACACGGCCAGGAACACGCTCCATACCACCCACAGCGGGAGGGGACCCCAGAGGTGACCGCCCACCTGTACCAGGAAATTACCCAGGGCGGTGGCTACGAACCACATACCCATCATCATACCCTTGTACTTGGGAGGGGCCACCTTGGAGACGAAGGAGATGCCCATGGGGCTCAGCAGCAGTTCTCCGAAGGTGAGGATAAGGTATACCGTAATGAGCCAGTAGGGGGAAACCAAGGTTTCCTGCGCGGTTCCGCGTACCGTTGCCTGCACATCGGGCGTGTTAAGGCCGATGGAGGCGAAGGCCATGAGGGCGAAGGCGATGGCGGCTACCAGCATGCCGTAAGCAATCTTACGGGGAGCGGAAGGCTCCTTCCCCTTCTTGGCCAGGGCCCCGAAGATGGCCATGGAAACCGGCGTAAGGGCTACCACATAGAACGGGTTGAAGTGCTGGAAAATGGGGGCGCTGATCTCGATGGAGCCGCTCAGGCGGGTGTACTGCCAAACGAGATAGGCACAGGCAAGGGCAACGACACCTACGCCAATCCATTTGCCTTTCTGCGAAGTCTCCTTGTCAAAGATGGAGAAGAGGGCGTAGACGATGGCTATCACTGCAACCAGGTTCCATACCACAAACGGCATGGAAGCAATGCCCTGGGTGCTTCTTTCCGTGAATTCATCGGCAAAATAGGTGAGGGTGAGACCGTTCTGGTGGAAGCTCATCCAGAAGAAGATGACCACGGCGAATACCAGGAAGAGGGCGACCATGCGTTTTTTGGTCTGCTCCGGCGTAAGGGTGTCCACCACCTGGGCTTTCGCGTCTTTCTGGTGACCGCCTTCCACGTGCTTGAACCAGCTGCGACAGGCGTAGTAGATGGCGATGGAGACAATGAGGGAGACGCAGGCCACGGCAAAGGAGAAGTGGTAGGCGGCGTTTCCGTCAAAGCCGATGGAGATGGCCCACTCGCGGATCTTGATGGCGGCGGTGGGGGCGAAGAGGGCGCCGATATTGATGGCCATGTAGAACAGGGAGAAGCCGGAATCCCGCTTGGCGGCAAACTGGGGCTCGTTGTAGAGGTCACCTACCATCACCTGGAGGTTGCCTTTGAACAGGCCGGTTCCGAAGCCTATCAGGACGAGGGCGGCAATCATGGCTACCAGGGCGGTGGTGCCTCCTCCCAGCGGGACGGAAAGCAGCAGGTAGCCCAGGAACATGACGATGATGCCGGTGGTGACCATCTTCCCGAAGCCGAATTTATCGGCCATGATACCTCCGATGAGGGGGAAGAAGTACACCAGCATGAGGAAGGAACTGTAGATGGTTCCCGCCGTTCCTGCAGAAAGGCCGAAGTTGGCCCTGAGGAAGAGGGCGAACACGGCAATCATGGTGTAATAGCCAAACCGTTCACCGGTGTTGGCGAGTGCCAGGGCGAAAAGCCCTTTGGGTTGTCCTTTGAACATATTTCAATTACTTTATTGTTTGACTGGGATGTTGGCGAGCACGGCTTTCAGGTATTTCCAGGTGCGCTCTACGGAGGCAATGTTCACCTTCTCGTCCGGGCTGTGGGGGTACTTGATGGTAGGACCTACGGAAACCATCTCCCAGGCAGGGTATTTGGCACCCATGATGGCGCATTCCAGGCCGCCGTGGGTGGCCATAATTTTCATGGGATGGCCGTAAACTTTTTGGAACTGCTCCATCATCACCTTGTTGATGGGGGTGTCCAATTTGGGTGTCCAGCCGGAATAACCGCCCTTGAATTCTATCTTGTCGGCCCCGGCCAGCTCATAGACGCAGCGGATGCGCTCTGCCAGATAGGCCTTGGAGGAATCCACGGCACTTCTCATGAGGCTGTGGATGGTGATGGCGCCTTTCTCCGTACGGACGATGGCCAGGTTCACGGAAGTCTCGGTGAGCCCTTCCATGGTGCGGCTCATGCGCATGACGCCGTGGGGGGAGGCCAGGATGGCCTTGAGGGCACGGAGCATAACGGAACCCTGGATGAATTTGTCCGCTGCCGGGCCTTCCTTCACGTAAAGGGCGGCCGACGGGTCGGATTCCTGGAATTCCTTTTTAATCTCTGCGAAACTGTTGTCGATGAGATTCTTGACGGCTTCCAGATTCTCCTTGGGAACGGCGATTTCTGCATTGGCCTCGAAAGGAATGGCGTTGCGGAGGCTTCCTCCGGTGAAGCTGACCACCTTTACGCCAAGAAGTTCCACCAGCGGAAGGAGGATTCTGGCCATGGCGCGGTTGGCGTTGGCCCTGTACAGGCTGATATCCATGCCGGAATGGCCGCCCTGCAGCCCTTTGATATCCAGCGTAAGTCCTTTGTGGCCCTGGGGAGTGGTATATTTGCGGTATTTGAAGGCGGCCAGTGCATCCAGGCCCCCGGCGCAGCCCACGCAGAGTTCTCCTTCTTCCTCGGAATCCAGGTTGAGGAGGATGTCTCCCTTGAGGACGCCGGGCTCCAGCTTGTTGGCTCCCGTCATGCCCGTCTCTTCATCGTAGGTGATGAGCACCTCGATGGGGCCGTGCTTTACGGAAGGGTCTTCCAGGACGGCCAGGCCCATGGCTACGCCGATTCCGTTGTCGGCCCCGAGGGTGGTGCGGTCGGCCGTCACCCATTCTCCGTCCACATAGGCCTTGATGGGGTCTTTGAGGAAGTCATGGTCCGAGTCGGACGTCTTCTGGGGCACCATGTCCATGTGCCCCTGCAGGATGACGCCCTGGCGGTTTTCCATGCCGGGCGTGGCGGGTACGCGGATGATGATGTTGCCGGTCTTGTCCTTGATGGTCTCAAAACCGTGGGACACGCCCCAATTATATAGGTATTCAATCACTTTGCCCTCATGTTTGGAGGGACGCGGAATCTGGGTAAGTGCATGGAAGTTCTTCCAGATTACTTTGGGTTCAAGGTCTTGGATATTCATAACGGTTTATGGTGTTTTTAATATACTTTCCATCTTTTGTGGCTCCAGAGGTAGTTCCAGGGCTGGTTTTCCAGGTCTTCCTCCAGCAGCTCATAGTATTTCTCCATGATTTTGACAGGGTCCTGCCCGGCGGCATGGTCCGTGATGGGGATCGCCGTGAGGTCATAGCCCCCTTCTTCCCTTTCCGTGATGCGAAGATAGGCGACGGCCATGTCCAACTTGCAGGCCAGGTGGGCGGCTGCCGTCACGGTTCCGGTCTTCTGGTGCATGAACGTGACCTCCGCGGCCCCGTTTCCGGTGTAGGGGTGCTGATCCGTAATGAAGACATACGTGTACTTGCGGTCTTTGTTTCCCAGGACAAAGCGCAGGACATTATCCGTGGCCAGGTAGCCGTCGAAGCCCTGGTCCCGCACCAGGCCAATCCGGTTGTGGTGCATGATGGTGTCCCACATGCGGCTGGAAAGGGGCCGATAGGTAACGGAAATGGCGGAAGCCTCCATGTGCAGGGGCGGATTGACGCTGGTCTGGATGATGCCTCCGATGAGTTCCCAGTTGCCGGTATGGCACTGAAGGAGCATGGTCTGTTTGGAAGCGTCCAGTATGCGGTTCATCTCTTCCGGGTTGGTCATCCGGAAGATGCCGCTTTTCACAAAGCGTTTCCTTCCTTTTTCGTCCTTGCAGGCACCGAACCAGATCATCTCCGTGAAGACGGTGGACAGGTGCAGATAGAATCGGCGTGCAATCTCCTGAATCTGCTCGTAAGATTTCCGGGGAAAAGAACGGGAGAGGTTGGTGATGACGACGTCCCGCCGATAATGGAGCACGCTTCCCAGGAGCCAGGCCACCCGGCGAGCCCACCAGCGGTGATAGGCCAAGGGAAGACATCCGTGCAGTTGCAGGATGCCTTCTACAAGGCGGGTTCCAAGCGAGACTCTCTCTTCTTTTTTCATGATTCTACAAATATAATCATTTCCTCCACCAATTCCAAAAGGCGGAAAAACTTGTTTTTTTGAAATAAAATGCCTACATTTGCAGTCCTTTTTGCGGCCGGAAGGTCCAGAAAGTACATAAAACATTTATTAACAACAAATTAACAAACAATGGTTAACCAGTACGAAACCGTTTTCATTGCAACTCCCGTTT
>CAMOKK010000060.1 GCA_946617545.1 uncultured Bacteroidales bacterium
CCGAACTGGCCAATTTCAAGTTTCGGCTACATTTTACCCCCGTTTTTGTTGCCGAGTTTTTTGGCCTGGTCCCAGAGGGCGTCCATATCGGCCAGCGTAAGGTCCTTGAGCTGGCGGCCCTGGCGGAGGGTTTCGGTCTCGATGTAATTGAAACGGGTGCGGAATTTTTCGCACGTGCGGTTGAGGGCGGCTTCCGGGTCCACGCCGTACAGGCGGGCGGCGTTGATGGCGGCAAACAGCAGGTCGCCGAATTCTTCCTCCCGGTGGTCCGGGTCCTCGTCGGCCACGGCTTCGCTCACTTCGTTCACCTCTTCCTGGACTTTGGCCCAGACATCCTCCTTCTTTTCCCAGTCAAAACCGCAGCCCCGGGCCTTCTCCTGCATGGAAAGGGCCTTGAGGACGGCCGGCATGGCCTTGGGGATGCCTCCCATCACGCTTTTGTTGCCGTCCTTCTCCTTCGCCTTCACCAGTTCCCAGGTATCGGCAATCTCTTTGGCCGATGTGGGTTTCCCCGCCTCGGGCCCGAAAACGTGGGGATGGCGGAACACCATTTTGTCGCACACCTTGTTGATGCTGTCGGCTATGTCAAAGGCGCCTTCCTCCTCTCCAATCTTGGCATAGAACACCATGTGGTACAGCAGGTCTCCTATTTCCTTGGCCGTTCCCCAGCGGTCTCCCTCCAGGATGGTGTCGCTGAGTTCGTACACTTCCTCTTCCGTCATGGGGCGGATGGTATCCATGGTCTGGGCGGCGTTCCAGGGGCATTTTTCCCTCAGGGCGTCCATGATGTCCAGCAGGCGTTCGAAGGCCTTCAGTTTTTCTTCTTTGGTATGCATGGGCGCAAAGTTACAACAAAAATCTTGCGAAAAATCGTAAGAAACACACAAAAAGCATGTAAAACAACACAACTTTTTTTACGATGCGCGGTGTTTTCATTCGGAAAGCTTATGTTTGCACTATGAGTACATGTGTCCATCTGCATACGCCGGCCCTTGAATCAGGCGTAATCTTTCAGACAAGGAAAGACTATTGCGTGGCTCTGGCCCATATGGCCATGGCCGCTGCGGAATCCGGTATGCAAATACTGGCGTACGCCCTTATGTCTAACCATTTTCATTTTATACTGAAAGGAACCTGCGGGCAGTTGTTTTTCCAGACGTTCATCCGGCGTTTCGCCCTTTACCTGGCCCGGCATGGAAACCCGGGTGTGTTGAACAGGTTGGTGGCAGAATCCACGCCCATTACATCCCGGGAGCAGTTTCGGACAGAGGTAGCCTATGTAATACGTAATCCGTTTGTGGTACGGGAAGACATCCATCCTTTTGTAAACCTTCAGACATCGGCCTTCCTGTATTTCAACCCTTTGTTGCCATATTTGCATAGCAGGCCGGTGAAAGGAATGAGCATCCGTCAGAAACAGACCGTCACCATGTCCAAGGACATCGGCCTTCCGGATACGCTGATGATGATTGATGACATGCCGCATCCCGCCAGTTTTGTCAATTACAAACTGGTGGAGTCTATGTTTGAGTCGGCCCGGCAGTTCGCTTATTATGTAGCAAAGAATGTGGAGGCCCAGGTAGAGGTGGCACGCAGGCTGGGAGAGAAACCCGTTTTTCCGGACGAGGAGTTGCTGCCGCTATGTCTGAAACTGCTGAGGGAAGCGTTTGGCACGTCCAAGTACGCAGAACTTACGGAGGCGCAGCGCCTGTCGGTGGCGTCCAGGCTGAAATACGACTTCAATGCATCCAACAAGCAGCTGGCCCGCCTGCTGCGGGTTCCGCTTCCGGCAGTGGACGCCATGTTCCCCTTATCTTCCCAGTCTCGGCAACAAAAACGGCCATAAAATGTAGCCGAAACTTGAAATTGGCCAGTTCGGCAACAAAAACGGCCATAAAATGTAGCCGAAACGGCAAATTATCCTTATCTTTGCTTGTAGCCATGAGCCAGGAAACCTTCATATCGGCCCGGGAGGCCGTCAAAGCCGTACGGAGCGGGGACCATGTGCATCTTTCCAGCATCGCCAGCGTGCCGCACATCCTCATCGAGGCCCTGTGTGAGCGGGCGGGAGAGCTCCGGGACGTACATTTCCACCATTTCCACACGGAAGGGCCGGCGCCCTATGGTTCCAGGGAGCTTCGCGAGGCCTTCTTTGACCAGGGCTTCTTCGTGGGGGCCAACCTGCGCCCCAGTGTCCGGGAAGGCGTGGCAGACTACATTCCCGCCAACCTCTTCGAGTCGCAGCTGATGTACCGCACCCATGCCCTCCCCTGCGACGTAGCCCTGGTGCAGGTGTCGGAGCCCGTGGACGGGATGGTGTCCTTAGGCACCTCGATAGACTGCTCCCTGGCCGCCTTGGAAGTGGCGCGGGAGCGCATCGCCGTGGTGAACCCGAGCGTTCCCTTCGCCTACGGAGACCTGGTTCCCATAGAGCGGTTCACCGCCCTGGTGCGGGACCATCGGCCCCTGAATACCAAGGAATACGTAGAGCCCTCCCCCACCGACCTGGAGATAGGCCGATACTGCGCCGGGCTCATCCCCGACGGGGCCTGCCTGCAGATGGGGATAGGCGCCCTGCCCAATGCCGTCTGCGCTTCCCTCAAGGACCACAGGCACCTGGGCCTGCATACGGAAATGTTCTCCGACGGGGCGCTGGAGCTTATCCAGAAAGGCATCATAGACAACTCCTGCAAAGCCATCGACCGGGGAAAGACGGTGGCCTCCTTCCTGCTGGGCTCGCAGAAAGTGTACGACTTCATCCATCGGAACCCGGCGGTTGAGATGCGGGACATCGCCTACACCAACGACCCCCGCGTGATAGCCCGCAACCCGCAGGTGGTCTCCATCAATTCCGCCATCGAGATAGACCTCAGCGGCCAGGTGTGTGCCGACTCCATCGGCCCGGCCATCTATTCCGGAACCGGCGGGCAGCTGGACTTCGTGCGGGGCGCCAAGCTCTCGGAAGGCGGCAAAGCCATCATCGCCCTGGCTTCGCGCAGTCCCAAAGGGCATCCCAAGATTGTCCGGCAACTCAGGCCCGGGGCCGGCGTGGTAACTCCCAGGGCCGATGTCCAGTGGGTTGTAACCGAATACGGCGCCGTAAACCTGTACGGAAAATCCCTGCAGGAAAGGGCCCGGCTGCTCATCTCCATCGCCCATCCGGAGGACCGGGAAGCCTTGGAGCGGGCCTTGTAATGAATATGACTTAGAACTTACTTCTCCGCCAGGGCCTGCACTTTGTTCAGCACGCGGAAGAAGTTGCCAGACCAGATTTTGGCAATGTCCTCGTCGCTGAAACCGGCCTCCAGAAGCCGGACGGTCACGTTGATGACGTCGTTGTCTCCGTTGAGGCCCCAGCCGCCACCGCCGCCGTCAAAGTCGCAGGAAATGCCCACATGGTCTATTCCCGCCACTTTTATACAATGGAGCAGGTGCTCCATCATGTCGTCTATGCTCACCTTGGAAGAGTCCGTGACCATGTAGTCCGGAACAATGTACACCATCACCAGTCCGTCCTTGCGGGCCAGGGCGCGGAGCTGCTCGTCCGTGATGTTGCGGTCGTGCCGGAAGACGGCCTTGGCGCCCGAATGGGAGCAGATGATGGGGGCCTTGCTGTACTTGATGCAGTCCCAGAACGTGCCGCTGCTGGTATGGGAAACGTCCACCATGACGCCCAGGCGGTTCATTTCCGCCACCACCTCCCGGCCGAAGGGCGTGAGGCCCAGGGTGGTGTCTGCACTATGGGTGGAGGAGTGGCAGATGGCGTTGTCGTACATGTGGCTGAGGGTGATATAAACCACTCCCCGCTTGGCGTAATGCTCCACGTTGCGGATATCGTTGCCAATTCCGTAGCCATTCTCTATCCCCAGGAAGAAGGCCTTCTTGCCCCGTGCCTTGAGGCGGAGGGCGTCGGCCTCTGTACGGGCCAGCCCGCACCATTCCTTGTTCCTTTCAATATCGGCCAGAATCTCGTCCAGGATGCCGTCGCAGCGGGCGAAAGCCTGGCAGGAGGATTCCTCGTCCAGCCCTTTCTGGCCCAGGTAGCTGATGAGCACGCGGCTCCCAAGATGCCCTTCCCGCATCTTCTGGAGGCTGATCTGGTTGGTCTGCCGAAGTCCCAGACGGGCGCCTTCGTCATAGCAGCAAGGGAGGTCCCCGTGGGCATCCATGGTGAGGATGCCGTCCATGAGGGCCTTGGCCTTCTTGTACACCTGCGCCTTTTTGCACAGGGCCTCCAGCGAAGGAAGGGCGCCGTCGCAGCGCATCAGCCCCCTGTCAATCTCCTGGGAGAGGGCCGATGTCCCCGTATGGGGGATGTTCCTGTCGGCCACAGCCTTATAGAAAAGGACGCTGAAGGCATCTTTTTCCTTTACCCAGCCGTCCTCCAAGGCTACGCCATCCCATGCGGCCGCCATCTCATTCAGGGCGGCGCCATCCCAGGTAGGAGGGATGATGACGGCCGAAGCCCCCAGTCGCTGGATCTTTTTGACCAGGGAGGCCGAACTTTGCGGCACGGCGATGAGAGGCCGCTGGCTCCCATCGGGAAGAATGGCGGCATCCGCACGCTCAAAAAGAGCCTTCACAGACGCCGGATAATGAATCTCTTGCGCCGGCGCAACAATGGCCGCCAGGAGGAAAAACACGAAAAAAATGGCACGTTTCATACCACAAACCTTAGATTTGCAGCGTAGTTCTCTGCACCAAGGTTTGTATGACAAATGTAGTAAATTTATGCCGATATTGAAAGTTTAACTTAAAGGACAATGGAGCCGGGCGGTTCTCAATCGCCACAAAGATACAATTTGTTAATAATTTTTGGTCTTAAAATATCTATAATCAGTTTTTTTTACTATCTTTGACCTTGCAAGCGAGAAAACATTTTTTACAACAATAATTATTAACCTTTTAACAAACAGTACAATGGAAAAACTCATTGCCCAGATCAAAGAGCAGATTGCTGCTATCGAAAAAGACATCGATAAGGTAGACAACAAGGCCGCTCGCGCCCGTGTCCGCAAGGCTACCCTCGCCCTCGAGAAGATCGGCAAGGAATATCGTAAAGCCAGCATCTAATAGCCTTATCAGCTAAGCAGAAATGCCGCTGTCCCTGTCCGGATGGCGGCATTTTCAAAACAGACTCTTAATCTAAACCTGACATGAATAACGTAGAAGTCACTGTCCAATTCAATCTTAACTATAATACCGACCAAAAGGCTCCCGAAGCCGTTACCGTGCCAAAGGACAAGGAAATGGCCCTTGCCCAGAAGCCCATTCCGGAGCGCGCCGGCTACCGTTTTGCGGGCTGGTACAAAGATCCCGGATGCACGGAAGAATGGCTCTTTGGCGCCAAAACTCCGGAATTCATGAAGCCGCCGGTGGAATGGATGTCCGTAAAGGAGTCCATGACCCTGTATGCCCGCTGGGCGGCGCCCGTCCATATCCGCACGGCGCAGGAGCTGGATGCCGTTCGCAAGGATTTGCACGGCTGGTATGTGCTGGACAATGACATCGACCTGTCTTCCCTGGGGCAGTGGGATCCTATCGGCAGGTATGAACCCGACTACGAATATGCCGATGCCGAATGGTGGGTCCATGCCTTCAAGGGCCGCCTGGATGGCAACGGGCATGCCATCAAGGGGCTCAGAATCCAGGGAGAGCATCCTTTTGGCCAGTGCGGCCTGTTCGGCGCCATCGCCAACGGCGAAGTGCATGACCTGGTCATCGAAAAGCCCGTCATCGACGTAAAAGGTGCGGTCCTGTATGTGGGCACCGTCTCCGGCATGATGCGGCAGGACAGAGGCCGTCACAGCATCCTGGAAGGAGTCTGCGTGAAAGGCTTGCAAACCCGCGTAGAGATTGACCGGGAAGCCCAGACCTACATCAGCGTCGCCGGCCTCATCGCAGGCGTCTGGGACGGAGATATCCGGAACTGCCGGGCCGATGGCAAGATAAGCGTAAAATCGGCCGGAATGGCCGGCGGCATGCTCTTCACGGGCGGCCTGGCCGGAGAGTCCTACAGCCAGACGGACGGCTGCACGGCCGATGTGGAGATTGAGGTGCAGTATGACAGAAAGGATGCCGAGGGAGAGCAGACCTCCTACATCGGCGGCCTGCAGGGCGGCTCCACCTACATCAAAGACAGCACGGCCAAGGGGCGCATCTCCATCAGCGGAGACAATGGCAAGGGCCAGGTAGTGGCCGGAGGCCTGGCCGGCAGCGAGCGCTACGGCATCGTGAGCGGCAACACCTCTCAGACAACCATCCAGGCCGATGGCGTCCGCACCCTCCAAACCGGCAGCCTGATTGGCGAGTACAACTTCCAGTACGCCGTATTCGGCATGATGCAGGGCGTCACCCAGACCGTCTTGAAGGACAACCGGGCCCAAGGCTCCGCACCCATCTGCGGCAGTGGAGACGTTCCCTTCTTCGAATACAACGGCATGAAGATGACTTACCTTGTGGAGAACTGCCTTCCCGCTTCCAAATAAATACCATGAACAAACGCCTTCCCCTGCTTCTTCTCGGCCTTCTTCTCCTTTGCGGCTGCGGCTCCCGGGCCGGGAAAGACACCCGGCTGACGCCGGCGCAGTTCGCCACGGACTGCCCTTATCGGGCTCTTCCCATCCGCGCCACTTTCCTGGACGAAATCAGCTGGGACATTCCGCACCAGAACTGGGGCGTCAGTGAGTGGGACCGGGATTTCCGGGCGATGAAAGACATGGGGATAGAGACGGTGGTGATGATTCGCTCCGGCCTGGGCCGATGGCTTGCCGCCCCCTTCGAGAGTGTCATGTCGGCCCGCGACGACTGCTACTACCCCCCGGTCGATTTGGTGGAACTCTTCCTGACGCTGGCCGACAAGTATGGGATGGCCTTCTACTTCGGGACATACGACTCCGGACAATGGTGGCACGAGGGGGAATACCAAAAGGAGATTGACGTAAACATCCGCCTGATAGATGAGGTGTGGGCCAAGTACGGGCACCACCCATCTTTCAAAGGCTGGTACCTGAGCCAGGAAGTGAGCCGGCGCACCAAGAACATATCGGCCATTTTTGCAGCCATGGGCCGACACGCCAAGGAAGTTTCCGGCGGGCTTCCCTGCATGATTTCCCCTTATATCCACGGCATCAAGACAGACCAGGTGATGGCGGGAGACCGGGCCACCACCTACGAGGAGCATGAGCGGGAGTGGGATGCCATCCTGGCCGATATCCGGGGCGCAGTGGACATCCTGGCCTTCCAGGACGGCCAGGTAGATTACAGCGAGCTGTACGGCTATCTCTGTGTGAACAAACAGCTTGCAGGCAAGTACGGGATGCGCTGCTGGACCAATGTGGAAAGCTTCGACCGCGACATGCCCATCCGCTTCCTTCCCATCAAATGGGACAAGCTCCTGTACAAGCTGGATGCCGCCCGGCGGGCCGGAATGGAAGATGTGATAACCTTCGAATTCTCCCACTTCATGTCTCCCAACTCCGTGTATCCCGCCGCCCACGGCCTGTATGGGCGCTACTGCGAGCACCTGGGGATAGAGAACCGCTGGAAGCGGGAGAAGTAAG
>CAMOKK010000061.1 GCA_946617545.1 uncultured Bacteroidales bacterium
CGGCCTCGGAAGGGATTCCCTGAACCTTTCCGCCTTCTACGGAGAGGACGGGGTTCTGCTGGCTGCAGGAGGCAAGGACCAGCATCGAAAACAGTATTAGCTTAAGTTTCATGGGTTAGAAAAACGTTTCTACAAATATAGTACTTTTTCGGAATTCGTCGAAGGAAGCGGGGCATTCGTCTAAAACCGGATGCAAGGGCTTGGAATTACGCTTACTTTTGCTCCCGGAAATAAAATGCAAGGGAATATGAAAAAGTTTATCGTCATTTTTGCCGCCGCCCTGCTGGGCATCCAGGCCTTTGGTCAGACCACTACCGTAGAAGGTGTGGTGCTGGATTCTCTCACCCGTGCGGGCGAACCGGCCGCCATCCTGCAGTTCTATCGCCTGCCGGATACGGACAAGGCCGTGGCCTTTACCACCACCGACGAGGAAGGCCGCTTCTCGCACAGTTTCACCCTGCCCGGTGATTATATAATGGTATTTGACAATATGGGCCGGAAGGTGCAGCGCCGCTCTTTCACCGTCCCGGCCGGCACGCCCGTTGTGAACCTGGGCGAAATCCTGGCCCAGGACAGCGCAGAAATGCTGAAAGCCGGCAGCGTCACCGCCATGCGCCCGCTGGTCAAGATGGAAGTGGACAAGATGACCTATAATGTAGAGGATGACGCCGATTCCAAGACCAGCACCGTCCTGGATATGCTCCGCAAGGTACCTATGGTAAGCGTGGACGGCCAGGACAACATCAGCGTGAACGGCAGCAGCAGTTTCCAGGTTTACGTGGACGGAAAACCCAACCAGATGTTGTCCCAGAATGCCTCCACCATTTTCAAGATGATGCCCGCCAGCAGTGTAAAAAACATCGAGGTCGTCACCAATCCCGGCGTAAAATACGACGCAGAAGGCGTGGGCGGTGTGCTCAATATCACCACCAACAAGGAAGTCACCGGCGGTTCCTCCATGGCTGAAGGCTTCTACGGCACCGTGATGGCCATGGGCTCTACCCGCGGCGGCGGCGCCGGCGTGAGCGGCAGCCTGCAGAAAGGAAAGTTCGCCATGAGTCTCAACGCCAACGTGATGTACAACAGCATCGGCAATACCACTTCCGATGTAGAACGCGTGCAGGACAACGGTTTCACCATGAAGACCCACTCTTCCTCCAAGATGTCCATGCCCATCGCCATGCTCAATTCCACCGCCAGCTATGATATCGATTCCCTGAACCTGGTGAGCGCCACCCTGGGCGTGATGCACTTCGGCATGAAGCAGTCCGGCGGCCTCACCAACACCCTCCTTGCCAGTCCCGGGGCCGATCCTTTCGGCTACGACGGCACCACCCAGACCGTCAACAACCGCACCAACCTCTCCTTCGGAGCCGATTACCAGCATCTCTGGGCCGATGCCCCCGGCCGCAGCCTGGTGTTCAGCTATCAGTTCAACGGCGCCCCGTCCGTAAACAACAGCCTCAATACCTTCGACGGCAGCGCCATCCCCGGCTTCGATCTCACGGACCGCAAGAGCGACGGCCGCACCGGTTCCACCGACCATACCTTCCAGGCCGATTTCACCACCCCGCTGGGAACCAGCCTCACTCTGTCCACCGGCGCCAAGTTCATCGCCCGCCACAATTCCTCCGACCAGACGGATTACCTTTGGAACGGATCGGCCTTTGTGGAGAACCCGCTGAGCAGCCTGAAGTATGACTTCTATAACCGCATCGGCGCGGCCTATGCCGAGATTGGCGGCACATTCGGCCAGTTCGGCATAAAGGGTGGCGTCCGCTACGAGCACACCTGGCAGAGTTACAATTCATCGGCCATGGCCACCCCCTTCAGCGTGAACTACGGAGACCTGGTGCCCAGCGCCAGCATCCAGTGGAGCCCCAGCGCCATGCAGAACATCGGCCTCAGCTACAATATGCGCATCAGCCGTCCGGGCATCTCCTACCTGAACCCTTACGTAAACACATCCGATCCCACCGCCCTCACCTACGGCAACAGCAACCTGGACACGGAGAAGGGGCACAACATCTCCCTGGTTTACAACTTCTATTCCCCTCTGATCATGGTGAGCGCCACCCTTCGCCACAGTTACACCGGCAACGGCATCGATTCTTACAGCTTCTATGACGAAAACAACCTCCTCAATACCACCTACGGCAATATTGTCCGCAGCCGCAATACCGGCCTCAACGGTTATGTGATGCTGAATCCCGGCCGCAAGACCCGCATCATGCTCAACGGCGGCGTGAGCTACGTGAGCCTGAGCAGCGAGCAGCTGAACCAGAAGAACAGCGGCTGGAACTACAACCTGATGGCCGGTGTGCAGCAGACCCTGCCCTGGGATATCCGCCTGAGCGCCAACTTCATCATGATGGGCCGCAACGTTAGCCTGCAGGGCTGGTCCAGCGGGATGCGTGCCGGTATGCTGGGCTTCACAAAGTCCTTCCTGGACGACCGCCTGAGCTTCTCCATCAACGGCATCCTGCCCCTGATGAAGGGCCTGAACATGAGCATGGAATCCTACACCGTCGGCAAGGGCTTCACCTCCAGCACAATCACCCAGATTCCCATGCGCGCCATCACCTTCCAGGTAAGCTGGACCTTCGGCAAACAGGGCAACTACAGCGCCAAGAAGACCCGCCGTTCCATCGAGAACGAGAGCCAGCTGAACTCCTCCACCACGGCCGAGAGCATGAGCGGCATCATGGGAATGTAAATTATTCTTATCTTTGCAAAGATGCAAACGAAGAATCGCAGAAATCTGATCATCAACACCACCCAGATGGTTGTCTGGGTGGGTGTTTTCCTGGTACCGGCCATTGTCACCGGCACCATGACCGGTTCCCTGGAACAGGCGGTGAAGGTGTTTACAACGGGCGCCATGCTGTTGTTGCCGGCCTTTGTCCTGTACAGCCTTAACTATTACCTCCTGGTACCCAGGCTCCTGCACGGCGGTCGCGCTAAGTGGTTCTATATCATCAACGGTGGTATCATTGTGGGCTGGATGCTGTGGGATTTCTTCGGAAAGCATCCCCAGGAGTTCCCCAAGGAAGTGGTAGAGCAGTTTGGGGAGCGGACTTTGTGGGCCATGTATGTGGGCTCTATCCTGCTCAGGGTATTCGTCCAGTGTATGCTGGTTCTTCTGGCGGCGGGCCTGCGGGGCGTGATGCGCTCCAATGATGCCATGATGCAGGCGCAGGAAGAGCGCCGGAAGAGTGCCGAGGCGGAACTCACCTGGCTTAAACACCAGCTGAATCCGCATTTTCTCTTCAATACCCTGAACAACATTTCCTCCCTCACCCAGATAGACCCGGACAAGGCGCAGGAGAGCATCGGCCAGTTGAGCGACCTGCTGCGCTACGCGCTTTATGACAGCGAGGCCGACCGGGTATCCCTCTCGGCCGAAATGGAATTCATGAGCAACTACATGGACCTGATGGCCCTGCGTTGCAATGAGCTTACCACCGTTACCAAGGACTTCCAGGTACCCCAGGAGCACGTGGAGGTGGCTCCGCTGCTCTTTATCTCCCTGGTGGAGAACGCTTTCAAGCATGGTGTGAATGCCCGTTATCCGTCCTTCGTGAATGCGGGAATGTCCTATGCCGACGGCGTCATCACCTTCCGCTGCGCCAATTCCCTTTTCGAGAAGCAGGGCAGCGACCACATAGGCTCCGGAATCGGCCTGGAAAACATGAAGCGCCGCCTGGAGCTCCTGTACCCCGGCAAGTACGCTTATGAGCAGAAGGCCGACAATGACACCTACACGGTGGAAGTAAAACTTCAGGTATAGTTTTTTAATTCTGAACGAGGTGAAGAATCTCCGCTGCATAGTCGTAGACGATGAACCCTTGGCTGTAAAAATGCTGGAGGGATTTGTAGAGCGTACACCGTTTTTAGAATTGGCCGGCTCCTACAACGACCCCGTGCTGGCCCTGTCGGAGATTCGGGCAAAGAGCCCGGAATTGGTGTTTCTGGATATCCAGATGCCGGATCTGGACGGCATGGAATTGTCCCGCATGCTGCCCTCCGAGACCCGCGTCGTCTTTACCACGGCCTTCAAGCAGTATGCCTTCGAGAGCTACGAGGTAAGTGCCCTTGATTTCCTTCTCAAGCCCATCCGCTATCAGAAATTCCTGGAAGCTGCCCAGAAGGCACGGGAGTGGTTCGCGCTTAAGGAGGCGGCATCGGCCCCGGCGGCATCGGCCGAAAAGCAATCCGTTTTCCTTAAGGTGGAAGGCGTCCTCCGCAAGGTGGATCTGGCCGATATCCAGTACGTCGAGGGTATGAAGGACTATGTGATGTTCCATCTGGCATCGGACCGGCAGCCGCTGGTGACGCATCTTACCATGAAAGCCGCCGAAGACATGCTCCCGCCCGAGCGGTTCATGCGCATCCACCGGTCTTTCATCATTGGCCTTTCCCATATCTCCAGCGTCACGCCTCAGGCCGATGTCAAGGTGGGAGACGCTCTCCTCCATGTCTCCGAAGGCTACCGCCCCGCTTTTGACCAATACCTTGGCAGCCTGTCGTAGGCTTAAAGGGTTTTGGGGGATATTGTTTCGGGATTTTTTGTATCTTTGGGAAAAATCTGACCACTATGAAAAGAATCCTATGCCTTTTGGCCGTGGCTGTCGGCCTTTCTTCCTGCGGTGTTGTATCCCAGCTTGATTCCGGCCGTCTGATTCAGGGCGGTATCTATGCCGTTCAGGCCCTTTCGCTTACGGACGACCAAGTAGCCGCCTATGTGCATCAGTACATTACCCAGCTGGATGCCCAGAGCGAGGTTCTGCCGGAGTCCAGCCCCTATACCAAGCGCCTGCGCAAAATCATCAACAGCATGGACGGCGTCAATGAGATGCCCCTCAATTTCAAAGTGTACAAAACTCCGGAGGTGAACGCCTTCGCCTGCGCCGACGGCAGCGTCCGCGTCTATAGCGGCATCATGGATGCCATGACGGACGAGGAACTTTGCGGCGTCCTGGGCCACGAGATGGGCCATGTGGCGCTCCATCACACGCGCAAGCAGATGCAGAAGCAGATGCTCACGTCGGCCACCCTGCAGGGCCTGGCCTCCACCTCCCAGAAGGTGGCCGTGCTCACGGATTCGCAGCTGGGCGCCATCGGAGAGATGGTCCTCAACGCCAAGTTCTCCCGCAATATGGAAACTGAGGCCGATGACTACGGCTACAACTTCCTCTGCGAAGCCGGTAAGAATCCCTGGACCATGGTAATGGCCTTTGAGAAGTTGCAGAAGCTTTCCGGCGGTTCCCAGAGCGGCCCGGTCACCAATATCTTCTCTTCCCATCCGGATACGGCCACCCGCATCGAGCACATCACCCGGCGCTGCATCAATGACGGCTTCAACCGGCCTGCCGGCAAGTAAACTATGAAGAAATACTGCCTGCTGCTTCTTGTGGCGCTGGCCGCCTGCAGCCCGCGTTTTGAGGTGTATGACCTTCGCTGCGAGGGGCTTGTGGAGCCGCTGGGCATTGACAGCTGCGAACCCCATTTCAGTTGGAAGATCCGCTCGGAGGAGCCCATGCGGCAAGCCGCCTATGAGCTGGAGGTGAAGGACCTCTGGAATTCCGGAAAAGTGGAGTCGGACGAGCAGATTATGGTCCCCTATGAGGGGCCGATGCTCGCTTCCAGGCAGCAGGCTCTTTGGCGCGTGCGGGTATGGCGGCAGGACGGAAAAGTGTCCCGCTGGAGTCCCTGGACGCGCTTTGGCGTGGGCATCGTGGCCCCGGACACCCTCCGGGGAGCCTATATAGGCGCCGTTCCCGGGGAGGGCCGCGCCCCGCTGCTGAGAAAACGCTTTACCGCCCCCGGAGGAAAGGGGCTTCTGTATGTGAACTCCCTGGGCTATCACGAAGTTTTTCTGAACGGGCAGAAGGTCTCGGACCAGGTGCTGGCTCCGGCCGTGTCCCAGTTGGACAAGCGCTCGCTCATTGTAGTATATGAGCTGGCCCTTCGCAAGGGAGAAAACGAGCTTTGCCTTGCCGCCGGTTCCGGCTGGTACAAGAAAACCACCTTCGGCACCGTTTATGACGGCCCGCTGGTGAAGGCCGAGCTGGACGTGGAAGGGGAGCCCCTTGTGGTGACGGACGCCTCCTGGGAAGGTGCCTGGAGCGGCTATCGGGACTTGGGAGACTGGCGCCCCCACGGCTTTGTGGGAGAGCGCATCGAGGCGGGCGTGGAGCCCGTCTGGGGCCCGGTGGACGTGGTGGACGTGCCCGCCGGAATCCGGGCCTCCATGCAGATGTGCGAGCCCTGCCGCGTGCAGGAAGTCCTGGAGCCGGTCTCCGTGGAGCCCTACGGCTCCGGCTGGCGCATGGACATGGGCCGGTGCATTAACGCCCTGGCCGAAATCCAGCTGCCGCCCCTGCCTGCCGGGCAGGTGGTGACGGTGCGTTACAGTGATGTGGACATTCCGGAGTTCGACCCCGAAATCTGCGGTTATGACCAGCTGGTGAGCTCCGGCAAGCCGGAGGGGGATGTCTTTGTGAACCGCTTCAACCACCATGTGTTCCGCTATATCCAGATAGACAGCCTGGTGCAGAAACCCCTGCGGGTGAGGGCGCACCGCATGCGCACGGACTTTCCCAAGGAATCGGCCTTCCAGTGCAGCGACCTTGAGCTGCAGGCCATCTATGACCTGGTGGACCATACCGTGGAGAACCTGACTTTCAACGGCTATATGGTGGACTGCGCCAGCATCGAGCGCCTGGGCTACGGCGGGGACGGCACGGCTTCCGCCCTCACTTTGCAGACCATGGCCTCCACGGCGCCCCTGTACCTGAACTGGCTGCAGGCCTGGGCCGACGCCCAGCGCCCCGACGGCGGCCTTCCCCATACGGCCCCCAATCCCTATACGGCCGGCGGCGGCCCCTACTGGTGCAGTTTCCTGGTGCAGGCCTCCTGGCAGACCTATCTGAGCTACGCAGACCGCAGGCCCGTGGAACGTTATTATCCGGCCATGAAGCATTGGCTGGACTATGTGGATGCATACAGCGTGGACGGTCTCCTGAAGCGCTGGCCGGACGAGAAATACCGCGGCTGGTATCTGGGAGACTGGGCTGCCCCCAAGGGCGTGGACGTGCAGGACCCCGCGTCCGTGGACCTGGTGAACAATTGCGCCCTCATGCAGGTGTATCAGGCTTTGGAGCAAATTGCCATGCTACTAAATGAGAAGGCCGATGCCGCCGCCTTCCGCCTCCGCCGCGAGGCTTTGGGAAGGAGGATTCACCAAGCCTTCTTCCACCCGGAAGAGGGTACCTACGCCTCCGGCAGCCAGCTGGATTTGGTGTATCCGCTCCTCACCGGCGTAACGCCCGCCGAACTGCGGGATAAGGTGATATCGGCCCTGAAGGAGCGCACCGCCACCGTCTATGACGGCCATCTGGCCACGGGGTTGGTGGGCGTTCCCGTGATTACCCGCTGGGCCACCCTCAGC
>CAMOKK010000062.1 GCA_946617545.1 uncultured Bacteroidales bacterium
ACCTTCCCCAGCCCCAGAGCTGGCGCGGCCAAACCATCGACGTTTTCACGGAATAGTATGAAAAAACCAATTTTCCTTGGGAAGGCCCTTCCCCTGTTGACAGCCCTGGCCACCTTGTTCTCCTGCGCCGGGCCGGCTCCCTCAAATCTTCGCACCGAACATCAGGAAGGCCCTGTCGTCGTGGACCCGGGAACGGCGCCGCGCCTGAGCTGGACGGGTGAGACCAAGCAAAGCGCCAGGCAGATTCTGGTCTCGCTGTCGGCCGATTCTTTTAACGAAAGCCAACTTGTGTGGGATTCGGGCAAGGTTGTTTCCCCGGAGTCTCACCTGGTCCCTTACGAAGGCCCCTCCCTGGAGCCGATGACAGACTATTACTGGAAGGTGAGAATCTGGGACGGCCACGACAAGGCATCGGCCTGGAGCAAGCCCTCCCGTATCACCACCGGACCGGCATCCGGCGCCTGGGAGGCCGAATGGATAGGAGCGCCCTGGCAGGCCGACGAGCGCGGGGCTTGGTATACCCGCTATCCCCTGTTCCGGAAAGAATTCCGGGTTGGGAACGGCCTTGCAAGCGCGAATCTCTTTATCTCCGGGCTGGGCTATTTCGAAGCCCGGATCAACGGAGAAAAGGTGGGGGAAGACTTCTTTGTGCCCGGTTTCACGGATTATACCCTGAGGCCCTATCTGGCCGAGAGCCAGCGAATCCCGCTGGACCCTGCCGTCACCGCCTACAGAACGCTGTACCTCGCCTATGACGTAAGCCAAATGCTGAAGGAAGGAGACAATGCCATCGGTGTAACCCTGGGCAACGGATACTTCCATACAAGGCCGATGGCTTTCGAAGACCCTTGCGAATCTTATGGCGTGCCGCGGCTGGTGGCACGGCTTGAACTGTGCTATAAGGACGGCCGCCGGGAAAGTATATGCACCGACACCTCCTGGAAGTCGGCCGAATCGGCCTATGTGTTCGGAGACCTCTGGGACGGCGAGGTATTTGACGCCAGGGAAGTTCACGCCGGCTGGGACCAGGCAGGGTTTGACGACTCCGCCTGGCCTTCGGCCGTTGTCAGAACGGCGCCGGACGGCCCTCTTACGGCCAATATGGGCCCGGCCGACAGGGTTACGGAAAACCTTGCCCCCGTTTCATTTGAAAGGCTGGATGACGGCTCCTTCAAGGTGGACTTCGGCAAGGTGATTTCCGGTTGGATTGCCTTCCATGGAATACGCGGTGCCGCCGGTGACACCCTCACAGTTAATTACCTGGGCGAATACGCAAGCCCGCGTTGCCAGTATATATTTGCCGATGACAAGCCCGTGGAATGGCACCCCGGCTTTACCTGGTTCGTGTTCCGGGAGGCCGTCATCAGCGGCGTATCAGAGCTGTCGGCCAATCAGCTGACGGCGCAGGCCGTCAATTCCCAAGTGAGGGTGAATTCGGAGTTCCGCTGTTCGAATCCCCTCTTTGAGAACATCCTTGAGCTGTTCCGGAGGGCCCAGCTGGACAACATGCACAGCGGTGTTGCATCGGACTGCCCCCACCGCGAACGTCTTCCGTATACCGGAGACGGAGAAGTGGCCCAGGCCGCCGTCCTGTCTTTCTTTGATGCGGCTTCGTTCTACAACAAGTGGATAGGAGAAATCACAGGCAGCCAGAACCCCGGCTCCGGGCATGTCCCCAACACGGCCCCATGGGAACCTATGGGCGGTGGCGGGCCGGCATGGGGAGCGGCCATCTGCGTGATGCCGTGGGAGTTCTACCTGAGGTATGGAGACCGGAGAATCCTGGAGCAAAGCCTGGAAGGCATGAGGCGGTATGTGAACTATCTGGGCACTTGGGAAAGGGAAGACGGAACCATCTTTGTGCAGAAAACAACCCCGGACGGCAAAGCGAGTCTCTGGTACAACCTGGGAGACTGGGTGCCCCCTTTCGGCAATCCGGACGAGTCTCTGGTACACTCTTTCTTCTATTGGCTCTGCGCACGCAACACCGCCCTGTCGGCAAAAGCGTTGGGAAACAAGGAGCTGGCAGCCGAAGCTTCCGGGATACAAAAGCGTATCTGGGAAGCCTTTCACAAACGCTTCTATGATGCGTCCCAAAAGTCTTACGGAGACTTTGGAAGCAATGTCTATGCCCTTTATATGGGCGTGCCCGGGGACAGGCTGGACGATGTCAGAAAGACCCTGCGGGAAGAGTTGGAAGTGACCCACAAGGGCCATCTGAATACCGGCTTCATCGCCACCCGGTATCTGTTCGAGACTTTATCCCTGAACGGCATGGGAGACCTCGCCTACACCATCATGAACCAAAGGGATTATCCCTCTTACGGCTGGTGGATTGAACAGGGAGCCACCACCCTGTGGGAATCCTGGAACGGAGACGCCTCCCGGAACCATCCCATGTTCGGCGGTGCGCTTACCTGGTATTCCAGGATTCTTGCCGGCGTGGACACAGACCCCCAGGCTCCCGGCTTCAAACATGTGATTATAAGGCCCGTTCCTTCTCCGCAACTGTCCGATGTGTTCTATTCCACGGAAACTCCCTACGGAAAAATCAGCTCCCATGTGCGTCACGACGGGAACCATGTCACGCTTGAGGTGAACATCCCTGCAGGAAGCACGGCCACAGTCTATGTTCCCAAGAGCATGGCACTCATGGCATCCGATCCCCTGTCAGATGACAGCTTCACCGTCTATGAAGCCGGACCGGGCCATCACGTATTTATTTCAGACAAGGAATCACTAAATTAGTAAACAATTGAATATCACGTCTATGAAGAAGTTCCTTTTGGCCGCACTGGCCGCACTGCTCACGTTTGTCTCCTGCTCCAAACAGGAAGACCCCCGCGTTGTTATCATCACCTTTGACGGCCTGCGCTGGCAGGAGCTCTTTTCCGGGGCCGATGAAGCCCTGGTGGGAGACCCCCGCTTTGTCAAGGACCCGGAGGCTTTGAAGGCCGCCTACTGGCGGGACACACCCGAGGCACGCCGGGAAGCCCTGATGCCCTTCCTCTGGAGTTATGTCCCGGAGCACGGTTATTTTATCGGCAACCGCGACAAAGGCAGCCTCATGCGGGTGGCCAATGACAAGAACTTCTCCTATCCCGGTTACAGCGAGATGTTCTGCGGCTGGCCGGACAACGAGCGCGTTGACAGCAACGACCCCGTTCCCAACCCCAACCGCAGCGTGCTGGAAGCGGCCAACGCCGACCCTCGTTACAAGGGAAGCGTAATGATGCTCTCCTCCTGGGAGTCCATCCGCTTTGCCGTAAACAATGAGCGCGGCGGCTTCCCGGGCAGCAGCGCCCATGAGCCTCTTTACATAGATACGCCCATGGCCCGGGCCATTCAGGAAACCGACCGGATTCTCCCGGGCTTCGGCGGCGCCGAAAGGGCCGACCATATTACGGCCGAATTTGCCCTGGAAACCCTGCGGGAAGCCCATCCCAAGGTGTTTTATGTGGGTTTTGGAGACACGGATGAATATGCCCACGCCGGAGAGTACGACCACTATCTGAACGCGGCCAACTGGACAGACACCTTCATCCGGCTGATAGTGGAAACCTGCGAGGCAGACCCCTTCTACAAAGGAAAGACCACCTACCTCCTCACCTGTGACCACGGCCGCGGCCGCGGTGCACGCTTCCGGTCCCACGGGGCCGATACAAGGGGCTCCGAGCAAACCTGGTTCATCGCCTTCGGCAAAGGCGTGCCTGTGCTGGGAGAAACCGGGAACAACGGCGTTTTCTACACCAAGCAGCTGGCCGCCACCATCGCCGACATCCTGGGCATTGACTTTACCCCGGACAACGGAGAGAAGTGCCAGCCCTTCGACCCCGCCTACCATAAGGAGCCCCAGGCCCCCGTGGCCCTGGGCACCCTCGAAGCCGTGAAAGACGCCAAGCCCAAGGGGCAAGGTCTCCGCTACCGCTATGCGGAAGGAGATTTCATGAGCGTGGTCCCCGTGCTGAGCGCCCCTGTAAAGGCCCGCGGCGTTGCGCCCGTCCTTTCCACGGACATGAAACTTAGGGAAGACCACTTCGGCCTGGTTTTCAACGGCCTGGTCAAGGTGCCCGAGGATGGTCTGTACCTCCTTTCGCTGGCCTGTGACGACGGCTCCAAACTCTTCTGGAACGGGCAGCTTCTGTGGGACATCGACCAGGACGGCGGCGGTTTCAAGGAAGGCTGGTACCAGCTGAAAGCCGGCTATCACCGGATTGAACTCCAATATTTCGAGAATTACGGCGGAGAAAACATAGAGATAGGCCTTGCCGGGCCCGGCGTGGATGTGGAAAATCTCCCCGCAGACATGCTCTTCTATGAATAGGAAAAACCTGCTGCTGAGCCTTCTGTCGCTGGCCCTCCTCTCTTGCTCAGAGAAACGGGGGCCGGCAGATTTCGTTCAAGTATTCAACGGAACCGACCTGGCCGGAAACACTTATCCCGGAGCCACGGTGCCCTTCGGGGCCGTGCAGTTAAGCCCCGATACGGATGGGGAAAGCGCCTCCGGCTATCGCTACGCCCACACGCAGATTCTGGGCTTCAGCCATACCCACCTTTCGGGCACCGGCTGCCCGGATTTCGGAGATTTCCTGGTAACGCCGGGCATCGACAGTGTGGGGGCTCTGCCTCTTTCTCACCAGAACGAAAAGGCCTCTCCGGGCTACTACAAAGTCGTTTTCCCGGAGCAGGGCGTGTCGGCGGAACTCACCGCCTGGAACCATTCCGGTATGCACCGCTATACCTTCGCGGGACCGGGAAAACGCCTTGTACGGATTGACGCCCGGCACTCGGTGGGCGACTGGTGCCATCCCACGGAGGTGTCACTGGAACTGACCGGCCGGGAACTTGCAGGCTACCGGCAGGTGGACGGCTGGGCTTCGGGGCGCAGGATTTACCTCTCGGCCGCCTTTTCCGAGCGTTTTGAGGACGCTGTGGAAGAGGCTCCCGGCGTAATGCTGTTCTGCTTCCCGGAAGGGACGAAGGAAGTGACCCTCTGCGCCGGCCTTTCCGGCGTGGATGCCGAGGGCGCCAGGGCCAATCGCCTGGCCGAAATGTCCGATATCGACTTTGACAGCGCCGTCAAGCGGGCATCGGCCCGTTGGAACCAGGCCTTGAGCGCCATTGAAGTGAAGGGCGGCCCGGCCGATGTCTTTTACACCAACTTCTACCATACCTTCCTCACGCCCAACCGTTTGGAAGATGGGGACGGCCGCTATCGGGACCAGGAAGACCGGGTGCGGAAGCTTCCCTCCGGCCGGCATTTTTATTCCACCCTTTCCCTCTGGGATACCTTCCGGGCCTGGCATCCGCTGCAAACGCTGTTAGACACCGCCATGGTGGCCGATATGGTGCGCAGTATGCTGGACGACTACGACTGCCGGGGGCAGCTTCCCGTCTGGCCGCTGGCCAGTGACGAAACCGGCTGCATGATAGGCTACCACAGCGTTTCCGTGATAGCCGACGCCTGGCTCCGCGGCATCCGCGATTTCGACGGCGAGAAGGCCCTGCAAGCCATGATTGTCTCTTCCAACAAGAACAACGCCAACGCCTCCGAACTCTACAATGCCTACGGCTACATCCCGGCCGACATGAAGATAGAAACCGTGTCCCAGACCCTGGAGTTCTGCTATGACGACTGGTGCATTGCCCGCATGGCGGAAGCCCTGGGCCACGGAGACATCGCGGCGGAATATGACGCCCGCTCCCTCCGCTACCGGACCCTCTTCGACCCCGCCACCGGTTTTATGCGCGGCAAGAACACCGACGGAAACTGGACGGAACCCTTCGACCAGCTCAGCGGCTCCCGCGACTATACCGAGGCTACACCCTGGCATTACCGCTTCTTCATGCCGCACGACCTGGCCGGCATGGAGGCCCTGCTGGGTGGCCGGGAAGGCTTCTACGCCGCCCTGGATTCCCTGTTTACCTATACTCCGGAAAGCCAGAACGTGCTGGACGAGGGCATCGGCGGCATCCTGGGCCAGTACGCCCATGGCAATGAGCCCGGTCATCACATGCCCTGGCTGTTCCACTGGGCTGGCGCCCCTTCCCGTACGCAGGAAACCGTGCGCACCATCCTTACAGAAATGTACACCACCGCTCCGGACGGCCTCTGCGGCAACGAGGACTGCGGCCAGATGGGCGCCTGGTACGTTCTGGCAGCCTTGGGAATCTATCCCGTCTGCCCCGGAAGCGGCGAATTCCAGCTCACGGCCCCGCTTTTCAAAGAGACCAGGCTGCATTTGGCGGGCGGCAACACGCTCACCATCCGGGCCGACAAGCCGCAGTATCCGTACATAGAAGAAGTCTGCCTGAACGGGAAACCCGTAAACCGGCACTTCGTCACCTACGATGAAATCATGGGCGGCGGAGAGCTGCGCTTCCGCCTGGCCCCCAAGCCTTCCCGCAAACGGGATGCGCTACCGGCACCCTACTCCCTTACGAAGGAGCCCTTGGTATCTCCTCCGGCCATTCTGGGACAGCTGATGCTTTTCCCGGAAAGCGCCGAGGTCCGGATGTTTTCCCGCACAGACGGAGCATCCATCCACTATACTTTGGACGGCAGCGAGCCCACGGAGGCCAGCCCCCTTTATACGCAGCCTTTCCAGGTGAGCCAGTCCTGCGTTCTCAAGGCGAAGGCGTTCAAGGAAGGCCTTCCTCCCTCTCCTGTGACCACCCGGACGGCGCACAAGCTGTTTTTCCACCCGGCCGAAAACCTTCACGGACTCCGGCCGGGGTGCCGATACACCTACCACACGGCCAACTTTGTGCTCATCGGCCAGATTGAAAGCGATCCTCCGGAGGCAGTCGGCGTCATGCTGGAACCTTCCATTGCAGGAGCGGCCGCCGAGGACCATTTTGCCTATGCCTTCACCGGCTTCATCGACATCCCCGAGAGCGGCATCTGGCACTTCCATACCACCAGTGACGACGGCAGTGCGCTGTACATCGACGGGGTGTGCGTGGTAAACAATGACGGCTCCCATTCCAAGAGCACAGTGGAAGGCAAACTGCCCCTGGAAAAAGGCCTGCATCCCTACAAGCTCCTCTACTTCGAAGACTATGAAGGCCAATCCCTCGAATGGGGCTGGAAGGCTCCGGGAAAGGCCGATTATACCCCCATCCCCTCTTCCAGACTGTTCTACAAATGATGACACGGAGGATTAAATATCTGCTTGTGGCCATGTCGGCCCTGCTATTTCCCTTGTGCCTTCAGGCGCAGGAGGCGCAGGAAGACAATACCTTCGGGGGCTGCAGCTACGATTTCTCCAAGGCGGTGCAACTGGAGGCATACTATATTTACTACACTTTCAACAACCGGCCGGCACAGCACGTGCTGGGTATCGGCCTTAACTTTACTATTTAGCCGTTGTAGCATAAACGGGTGATTTTTAATGATTTACAATAATTAACCTAA
>CAMOKK010000063.1 GCA_946617545.1 uncultured Bacteroidales bacterium
CCGCTCAGGAGTTTTAGGATGTAGGTGGCCAGACCGGCGCCGATATCGGCCTCCGGTACCAGGACGCTCACGTTCTCGTTGAACCACTGCGGGTAGAATCCGGCGCGGCAGCCGGCCGTGCGGAAGGTGGCCTGGTCTATGTCGTTGTACACATAGCAGTCTATGTTGTTCTTCTGGGCCAGTTTCTTGATGCCCAGGGTGGCCTTTACGCAGCCGATGAACTTGTCGTAGTCCACGTCCTCCATCATTTTATACCGGGCGGTGAGCTCATGTGCATAAGACTGCACTTCTTCCGCGGAGAGGTTTTCAATCTCCGTCCCGTAGTCGCTGTAGGGGAGGTAATGGATTTCCGGGCCTATCTTGGTAAAGAGGTCGTAGTTGTCGAAGTAGGTGCTCCACATGGCCTCGTTCATGTTGGCCATGAGGCCCACGTTGGACTCCCGGAGGATGCTCCGGGTGCGGGCGGCATCGGCATAAATCTTCACCTTTTCCGTTATTTCCTTCCGGGTTCCCATCACGGTGCGCACGTTCTTGCGGGGAACGCGTTTGAGGCTGCCGGAAGCTTCCAGCGAGCCCACCAGCGTACCGGCGCATAGGTAATCCACAAAGTCGTCCTCATCCAGGGTGGTTTCAAAGCTCATCCTGTCCTTGGCTACGTTGCAAAAAAGGATGGGCATCTCCGGGCAGTCACGCAGGAAGCGTATCCAGGCGAAATCCTCGCTCCAGGAGAGGAATTCCGCATAGACAAAATCCACCTTTTCGTTGAAAAACAGGTTCAAGGCTTTCCGGGCGTCCTCCCTTTCATAGACGATGCCCGGATCTACCAGATCCAGGAAGTCCATGCCGGCTTTGATGTCTTCCACCACTTTAAGTTTTCGTTCATGATACGTTCCACGTTGGGGGCCGCTCAGGTTCTTGAAACGGGGCGATGCAATGAGCAGCAGACCCGCTTTGGCTTTCCGGAGTTTATCTTTTGCTTCCATTATCGTTTATTGGTTTTAGTGTAATCTCGGTTGTAAAACTTGGCACTGACCCACAGGCAGGCCAGGCCGCAGATGAGCCAGATGACCCCCAGGATGGGAAAGGTGGCGTTGAGGCTGCCCGTACTTTCCTTGATGACGGCCAGTACATAGGGAGCGGTGGCTCCTACGGCAAAGCCGGTCATGATCATGGCCGATGAACAGCTGGCGTGCAGGCGCTCCGGCGTGACATCGTACAGGACGGCATAAATATTGGCATCGAAAAAGGCCCTGAAGAAGCCCCAGCCGGCAAAACACAGGTACAGGAGCCAAAGGCTGCGGACACTCCCCATGAAGGGAAGGAAGGCTGCGCCCAGGATAAGGCCGGCGCCCTGGATGACCATCCTTTTCTTAGGGTCCTTGGCGGCCCATTTGTCCGACAAGGTTCCGGCGATGAGAACACCCGCAAAGGCCGCCACATAAGTCCAGAGCATGGAATTGAGTCCGGCCTGGGCACCGCTCTGGCCGAAGTTCTCCTGCAGGAAGGTGGGCACCCAGGTCATGTAGCCCGTAATCACGAAGATGAAGCCGCAGAAGCCCAGCGTGACCATGAGGGCGGTGGGGGTGGTGAACACGGTTTTGAAGCCGTCCAGGATGCCGGGCTTGCCCTCATGCCCGGCCTGACCGGGCATCTCACCCCTCGGGAGATCCTTCAGCCTCACGGCCATTACGGCTGCCCAAAGCACGCCTGCGCCGCCAAAGATATAGAACGCATACTGCCATCCCAGTTTGTCGCCAATGTAACCTGCCAGCCAGCCTGCCAGAATGACGCCCACATAGTAGGAAGTCTGGTGGATGGACATGGCGCGTGCACGCGTGTCCGTATGATATTGCCCCAGCAGGGAGTAGTTGGCCGGGCCGAAGAAGGCCTCCCCGCCGCCGGTGGCGACGGAACGGGTGAGGATGAGCATGAAAACGCCGCCCGCCAGTCCCGTGAACATGGTGGCTACGCTCCAGAACAGGATGCTCAGGGTGCACACCCATTTGCGGGAGAAACGGTCTCCCATCCAGCCGCCGATGGGAACCATGGCGGCATAGAACAGGTTGAAGAAAACGGCGATCAGGCTCACGGAGGTGTCCGTGAGGTTCAGGCTGTCCCGGATGAGCGGAAGCACGGAATTGAAGACCTGACGGTCTCCCTGGTTGAGCAGGAAGGCCATCCAAAGCAGGGCCAGTACTTCCCATTTATAGTATTTGCCCATATTTTTCATGCAGGTGGATTTTATCTGTGGTGTACTGTGGTGCAAAAATATGAAAAAAATTACATTCTACAATAAAAATTTCCCTATTTTTGTAAGCGGATATGATTCAGTTGTCCCATTCCGGTCTGTGCCTGTCCCTGCATCTTCCGCAGGACGGCTTCTACGAGGGGACGCGCTTCGACAGGAGCGGCGTCTTCGGAAGCCTTCTCTTCCGGGGCACGGAACTCTGTGGCCCCTGGTTCACTTCTTACAGTCCCACCATGCACGATGCCGTGCAGGGCCCGGCGGAGGAATTTTCTCCCGTCGGCCTGCCGGATGGGCGCATCCTTAAAATAGGGGTGGGCGTGCTGAAGGCCGATATGGAAACTTACGACCGCTTCTGTCTGTATCCGCTCTTGGACGGGGGGCAGTGGACCGCAGAGGCCGACGGGCGGCAGGCCCGCTTCCTCCATCGGCTGGAAGGCTTTTACCGGTATGAAAAAGTGATTCGCCTGCAGGACGGCGGGCGTTTTTCCATCGGCCATGCCCTTACCCCGGAATTTCCCTTGGAGGCCGATGTCTATAACCACAACTTCTTTACCCTGGGGAAGTTGGCTGTAGGCCCTTCCCGGGAAATCGATTTTCCCTTCGAGCCGGAGGGGGACTGGCGGGCCGTTTACGATTCCGTGGGCTTCACCGCCGGCGGCATCCGTTTTTCCCGCCCGATAAAGGAAGGGGAGTCCGTCTATACGGGAAATATCCACCAGAAAGGGAAGGATGGAATGCCTTATGAACTGAGCTTAAGGGAGGGCCGCCTCTCTGTCCATATCCAGGCCGATGTCCCGGCCTTCAAGACCGTCCTCTGGGCCAATCACCGCATTGCCTGCCTGGAGCCATATAATAAACTGGAAGCCCGGCCGGGCGAGACCTTGCGCTGGACCTTGCAATATACCCTTCAAGAAATCTGACCTTTTATGCGCGTATTCATTCCATCGGCCCTGTTGGCCCTGACGCTTTTTTCCTGCACTCCCAAAACCGGTAACGGTCCGGTATATTTGAACCCGTCGGCCCCCTTGGAAGAAAGGGTGGAAGACGCCCTTTCCCGCATGACGCTGGAAGAGAAGGTGGCCATGACCCATGCCCAGTCCAAATTTTCCAGCGCAGGCGTGCCCCGTCTGGGCATTCCGGAACTTTGGCATACGGACGGCCCGCACGGCATCCGTCCGGAGGTGCTCTGGGACGAGTGGGACCAGGCCGGCTGGACCAATGACTCCTGTACCGCGTTTCCGGCGCTGGTGAACCTGGCCGCCACCTGGGACCGGGAGCTTTCCCGCCTGTACGGGGACTGTATCGGCCAGGAAGCGCGTTATCGCGGGAAAGACATCCTGCTGGGCCCCGGCATCAACATGGGTCGGACACCCCTGAACGGCCGTACTTTTGAATATATGGGAGAAGATCCTTATCTGGCCGGAGAACTGGTGGTTCCCTATGTGCAGGGCGTCCAGGCCAACGGTGTGGCGGCCTGTGTGAAGCACTTTGCCGTGAACAACCAGGAAACCCGCCGCACGGCCACCAATTCCATCGTGGATGACCGCACCCTTTATGAGATTTACCTTCCGGCTTTCCGGAAAGCGGTGGTGGAAGGTGGCGCCTGGGCCATCATGGGCTCCTACAACTTGTATAACGGACAGTTCAACTGCCACAACAAGAAGCTTCTGTGCGACATCCTGAAGGGTGAGTGGGGCTTCGACGGCGTGGTAGTGAGCGACTGGGGAGGCTGCCGGGACGACGACGAGGCCGTCACGGGCGGCCTGGATATCGAGATGGGCACCTGGACCAACGGCCTGCGCGGCGCCGCCTCCGACAGTTACAGCAACTATCATCTGGCCCGCCCTTTCCTGGAGCGTCTGCGTGACGGAAGGGCTACCGAGGAGCAGCTCAACGACAAGGTGCGGCGCATTCTGCGAACGGTATTCCGTACCGCCATGTCTCCGGAGCCACACTATGGTAGTTTCACTTCCCCGGAGCATTTTGCCGCAGCGCGCAGGATTGCCGCGGAAGGCGTGGTTTTGCTCAAGAATGACGGAACCCTGCCGCTCAAGCTTCCCGAAGGCGGGAAACTGCTGGTGGTGGGTGAAAACGCCTACAAGATGATGGTGGTGGGCGGAGGCTCCTCCAATCTCAAGACCAAGTATGAAGTGATTCCCTTAGATGCCCTGCACGAAGTCTATGACGGTAAGGTGCAGGTGGAATGGCAGCGGGGCTATGTGGGAGACGTGACCACGGATTACAACAAGGTGGTCACCGGGCAGGACCTGAGCGAAAGCCGCAGCGCCGCCCAACTCCTGGCCGATGCCGTCTCCGCCGCCCGTGAGGCCGATGTGGTGCTCTACATCGGCGGTCTCAACAAGAGTGCCGGCCAGGACAACGAGGGCACTGACCGGGCCGATATCGTGCTCCCGTATGGCCAGGATGCGCTTATCGAAGCCTTGGCGGAGGTCTCTGCCAAGCTGGTGGTGGTGAACATTTCCGGCTCCCCGGTGGCCATGCCCTGGGCCGGTCGGGTGAATGCCATTGTGCAGGGCTGGTACGGCGGTTCCGAAAGCGGCCACGCCCTGGTGGATGTGCTCACCGGTGCCGTGAATCCTTCCGGCAAGCTGCCTTTCACCATGCCGCTGGCCCTTTCCGACGGTCCCCTCAAGACGGAACGTCAGTATCCCGGCGTGAAGGAGGAAGGAAAACAGTGGTGGCAGGAATACTATGACGAGGGTGTTTTTATCGGCTACCGCTGGTATGATACGCACCAGATTCCCGTGCAATTCCCCTTCGGCCATGGCCTCAGCTATACCCGTTTTGAATACAGCGACGCTTCCGTGAAAAAACATGCCGATGGCTGGAAAGTCCAGCTGACGCTCACCAATGCCGGTTCCGTGGCCGGAGCCGAGGTGGTCCAGCTTTATATCTCTGACCGGGAGGCCTCCGTGGAGCGTCCGGCCAAGGAGCTCAAGGGCTTCGAGAAAGTGTATCTTCAGCCTTCGGAGAGCCGGAAAGTGAGCTTTATGATCGGACGGGAAGACCTCAGCTTCTTCGACGCCGACCGGCATGCCTGGGTGGCGGAGCCCGGTGATTTCGAGGTGCTCTTGGGCTCTTCATCGGCCGATATCCGCGCCCGTCTGGAATTCAAATTATAGCTTTGCGTCATGAGAAGAGTTTTCTTGCTTGCAGGGGGACTGCTGCTTGCTTTGTCGGCCCATTCCCAAGTGTTTAACCGGGCTCCGCTGGAGGAAACCCGCTTTGCCGAACTTCCCCTTGGCGCCATAGAGGCCCGGGGCTGGCTGCAGGAGCAACTTCAAAGGCAGGCCGACGGGCTTACCGGCCATCTGGACCAGGTTTACCCGCAGGTGATGGGCCCGTCCAATGCCTGGTTGGGAGGAGACGGAGACGCCTGGGAGAGAGGACCTTACTGGGTGGACGGCCTGCTTCCGCTGGCCTACCAGCTGGGCGACTCCGCCCTCAAGGAAAAGGCCCTTCGCTGGGTGGAATCCATCCTTGCATCCCAGCAGCCGGACGGCTATCTGGGACCTGCGCAGGATCATCCCTTTGTTTATGGCCTGCAGCGGGGCCAGACCCACGATTGGTGGCCCAAGATGGTGGCTGTCAAAATCCTGAAACAATACTATATGGCCACCGGAGATGCAAGGGCCACAGACTGTCTGACCAGCTATTTCCATTACCAGCTCTCCACGCTGGAGGAATATCCGTTGGACCATTGGACGGATTGGGGCCGATGGAGGGGAGCCGACAACTTGGATGTAGTCTATTGGCTGTATAACCTCACCGGAGACCCGCAGTTATTGAATTTGGGAGAACTGCTCCATGCCCAGACGACGGACTGGACAGAACTCTTTTTGAGCGGGGACATCTTTACCCGGCAGGGGAGCGTACACTGCGTGAACCTGGGGCAGGGATTCAAGGCTCCCGGCGTGTGGTGGCAGTACTCCCATGATGCCCGTGACCTGGAGTCCCTGGCGCGGGCAGAGGAGAGCATCCGCCATACCGTGGGGCTTCCCACCGGGCTCTGGGCCGGAGACGAGATGCTCCATTGGGGTCATCCATCCCGCGGCAGCGAGCTCTGCACGGCGGTGGAGATGATGTACTCGCTGGAAACCCTCCTCCGTATTACCGGCACGCCCCATTGGGCCGATTATCTGGAACGTGTGGCCTTCAACGCTCTCCCTACCCAGGTAAACGACGATTTCACGGGAAAGCAGTATTATCAGCAGGTCAATCAGGTATCGGCCACCCAAACCTGGCGGCCCTTTTCTACCCCGCATGATGATACGGATGTGCTCTTCGGTACGCTGAACGGCTATCCCTGCTGCCTGTCCAACATGCACCAGGGCTGGCCCAAGTTTACGCAGAATCTCTGGTATGCATCGGCCGACGGCGGCCTGGCGGCGCTGGTCTATGCCCCCTGCCGGGTGACGGCACGGGTGGCAGGCGGCGTGGAGGTCTGTGTAGAGGAAGAGACGGAGTATCCCTTCCGGGAGAAGCTGCGTTTCCGGCTTTCCTTCCCTTCCCGGAAGGTAAGGAAGGCGGCCTTCCCGCTTTATTTCCGGGTGCCGGAGTGGTGTGCATCGGCCCTTGTTTGCGTGAACGGGGAAGCGGTGGAGGCTCCTGCCTCGGAAGGACTCCTTTGCCTGATGCGGGAGTGGAAGAAGGGGGATGTGGTGGAACTGACCTTCCCCATGGAAATAAAGACGGAAGAGTGGTTTGACAAGGCCTGGAGCGTGGTTCGCGGCCCGTTGGTGTATGCCCTCAAGATGGAGGAACAGTGGACTTGGAAGCCCTTCGAGGGCCGGGACCGCTACTACGGAGAAGGCGCCTGGGAGGTAAGCAGCCCCACTTCGTGGAACTACTGCTTCATGCGGGACCGTTTCAAGGCCGATGACTGCTCCGTGGAATTCCGCTCCGTCCCCCTTTATCCCTGGACGCTGGAAGGAGCTCCGGTTCTTCTTCGCGTTCCGGCGCGGGTGCTGCCCCACTGGACGGACGTGGAATCCGTGGCTTTCTGGACGGAAGATGGAAATGACACCGGGGAAGACGTCACACTGGAACTCATCCCTTACGGTTGCACCACACTTAGAATAGCGGAATTTCCCACTCGCATCGTTCCTTGGGATTTGAAATTCCGGGA
>CAMOKK010000064.1 GCA_946617545.1 uncultured Bacteroidales bacterium
ATGCCCTTGGTATCCCAGGGCTTGGCCTGCTCGATGGGGCCCAGGAACATCTCGTACAGGCGGAGCGTATCGGCCCCGTAGGTGTCGCAAATCTTGTCCGGGTTCACCACGTTGTACATGCTCTTGGACATCTTCTCGATGGCCCAGCCGCAGATGTACTCTCCGTCTTCCAGCACAAACTCCGCATCCTTGTAGTCCGGCCTCCAGGCGCGGAATGCATCCAGGTCCAGACGGTCGTTATACACGATATTCACATCCACATGCACCGGAATGGTCTCATACTGGTCTTTCAGACCGGCCGATACGAACTTGTTGGTGCCGGGAATCATATACACGAAGTTGGAACGGCCCTGAATCATGCCCTGGTTGATAAGCTTGCGGAAGGGTTCGTCTTCGCACACATAGCCCAGGTCGAACAGGAATTTGTTCCAGAAACGGCTGTAAATCAGGTGGCCGGTGGCATGTTCCGTACCGCCCACGTAGAGATCTACGCTGCGCCAGTATTCGTCGGCCTGCCGGGACACCAGGCACTCGGAGTTGTGCGGGTCCATGTAACGCAGGTAGTAGGCGCTGGAACCGGCGAATCCGGGCATGGTGCTCTTTTCCAGCGGATAGCCCTTGTAGGTCCAGTCCTTGGCGCGGGCCAGCGGCGGCTGTCCGTCCTCGGTGGGCTTGTACTGGTCAATCTCCGGCAGCGTGAGGGGCAGGTCCTCGAAGGGAACGGGCGTAGCGATGCCGTCCTTGTAATAGATGGGGAAAGGCTCTCCCCAGTAGCGCTGGCGGGAGAAGATGGCGTCGCGGATACGGTAGTTCACCTTCCGCCGTCCAATCCCGTTTTTCTCCACATAGTCGATGGCGGCGGGAATGGCCTTGCCCACGGGAAGGCCGTTGAGAAAGCCGCTGTTGCACATGATGCCCTCTTTGGCGTCCACGCTTTCCTCGCTCACATCGGCCCCTTCGATGACGGGAACAATGGGGAGGCCGAATTTCTTGGCAAAGGCATAGTCTCGGCTGTCGTGGGCGGGAACGGCCATGATGGCGCCCGTTCCGTAGCCGGCCAGCACATATTCGGAAATCCACACCGGCACCTTCTCCCCGGTCACGGGGTTGATGCCGTAAGCACCCGAGAAAACGCCCGTGACGGCCTTTCCGGCCATCCTTTCGCGCTCGGTCTTCTTCTTCACCTGTTCCAGATAGGCTTCCACTTCCGCCTTCTGCGAGGCCGAGGTGAGAAGGGCCACCCACTCGCTCTCCGGAGCCAGCACCATGAAGGTTACGCCAAAGATGGTATCGGCCCGGGTGGTGAAGATGGTGACATCGTACTTCCTGTCGTCACATTCTACCGGGAACACCATTTCCGCTCCCTCGCTGCGGCCTATCCAGTTGCGCTGCATCTCCTTGAGGGAGTCTGTCCAGTCCAGCTTCTCCAGCCCGTCCAGCAGGCGGCCGGCATAGGCGCTCACGCGAAGCTGCCACTGCGTCATTTTCTTCTGGAAAACCGGGTGGCCGCCGCGCTCCGAATAGCCGTCCTTCACCTCGTCGTTGGCCAGTACGGTGCCCAGGGCGGGGCACCAGTTCACGGTACTCTCCCCCAGGTAGGCCAGGCGGTAGCGCATCAGGGCATCGGCCTTTTCCTTATCTGAGAAGGCCTTCCATTGGGCCGATGTAAAGGCTTTTCCTTCGCTGCAGGCGGCGTTCACGGCCTCGGAACCGCCCTCCTCGAAGGCCTTAATCAAGTCTTCGATGGGACGGGCCTTCTGGAGGCTGTTGTCGTACCAGGAGCCGAACATCTTCAGGAAGGCCCACTGGGTCCACTTGTAATAGTCGGGGTCCGAGGTGCGGAATTCGCGGTCCCAATCGAAAGAGAAACCAATCCGGTCCAGTTGGGTGCGGTAACGCGCCACATTGTCGTGGGTGGTCTTTTCCGGATGCTGGCCGGTCTGGATGGCATACTGCTCGGCCGGAAGGCCGAAGGCGTCATATCCCATGGGGTGCAGCACGTTGAAGCCCTTCAGGCGTTTGTAGCGTGCGAAGATGTCGCTGGCAATATAGCCCAGCGGATGCCCCACATGCAGGCCCGCGCCGCTGGGATACGGGAACATGTCCAGCACATAATACTTGGGCTTGGCAGAATCCACCTCCGCCTTGTACGTCTTGTTGGCGGCCCACCAGGCCTGCCATCTCTTTTCGATTTCTAAGAAGTTATAATCCATCAGTTGATTTTTATACCGTTGATTCCGAAGGAACCTTTTTTCTTGTCCAGTTTAAAGTCTACCGCTATGGTCATGGCCGTTTTCACCTTCTTTCCGCGGTGACGGCCGGGACGCCACTTGGGCGAAGCGGACACCACCCTCAGGGCCTCGTCATCCAAGGAGGAATGGATGCCGCGGGTTATCTTCACGTCCTTCACCTCCCCTTTCTCATTCACCACGAACGTGACCAGCACACGGCCCTGGATACCGTTCTCCTGGGCATACTTGGGGTATTTCACATACTGGTACACCCAGCGCTCCATGAAGGTACGGGGGTCCTGTGAGTTCAGGAACATGGGCTTCACCTCCACGTCGGAATAGGCGTACACGTCTGCCGGGACGGGCTCTTTCACCACGGAATCGTTCCGGAAGAGGGGTTTCTGCCCGTTGCAAAGGCGCTGCACATAGCTGTAGATATACTCCAGGGAGGCTTCCATGCCTTCAAAGTCTATGATGTCATACGCATCCTTTCCCGTTCCGTATTCCGGGAAGGAACCGGTGGTGAAAAGGACAGAGGGAATCTCCCGGTCGTAAAAGACGATGTTGTCCGAGGGATAGGGCTGGGCAGAGGCCAGCTCCGCCTGAACGGGCAGCAGCTCTCCCTCAAGGGCGTGCATAATGGTATTGAGGTCTTCATTGGCCGATGTAAAGGCCGACAGCTTGTGGGCCCCGCCGCCCAGCACATCCAAATCCACCATGGCGTCAATCTTGTCCGCGTCTTTCTCAAAAACGCGGTTGAGGAAATACCAGGAGCCGGCGAAAGACTCGTGCGAAGCCCCGAATCCCACGAAAATGACACTCCTTCTGAGGAGCGTGCGGGAATAGGAAAGCTTCTGGGCCAGTTCCAGCAGCATGGCCATGCCGGAGGCGTTGGAATTGGCTCCGTAGTAAATGCGGCGTGTAGCCTCCCCATTCACCGTGAGCGTATCCATTCCCAGATTGTCCATCCGGGCGCCAATCACTATATAGTGCTGGTTCAGGGCCTTGTCCCATCCTTCCAGCAGCCCCATTACATTAAGGGAATGAAGGGTATCGGGGGTGGCAGCCACACCGAACTCCCTGCCGGTGGAGAGAATGTCTATGCCGTATTCCTTGAGCTTGGTTTCCAGATAATCGGCCGCCATCCGCTCCCCCTCGCTTCCGGCTTTGCGTCCTTCCAGCTGGGCGGCGCTCAAGGTGGCCACATGCTCCTTCAGGGCCCTGACGGTCTCGGAGTCATCCAAATCTTGCAGGGCGTTCCGGTACTGGGCATGAAGGCCCGGTACCAGCAAGAGCATGGCAGCGCAGGTGAGGAAAAACCTTTTCATTACGAATTAATCAGAATCCAACCGTCTTGCGGGCAAACCTCGGTTCCGCGAATCTCCTTGAGTTTGCGCAGCGTCTCGTCCAGGCTGTTGGACGGGCAGATGGCTACAGCCAGAAGGCCGTTCCGGAAACTCACGATGGTGGCCGTGTAACCGGCTGCATTACAGGATTTCAGCTTGTTCTCCGCATTGGAGCGGGTGCGGAATGCACCCACCACGATATAGTACTTGCTCTCCAGCTTGGTGGTATACAGCCCTCCCAGCTTGGAAGGGTTGAGTACCGTACCCTGAGACTGCGTGAGGGAGTCCAGCAAGTGCTTCTCCAGGGCTTCCAGGGAATCGGCCATTTGCTTTTCTACCTGGGCCATGGAGTCCAGGACGGCCTGGTGACGGGCTTCCTCCAACCGGTTGCGCTCTGCACGCATCTGGTCCAGCCGGGCCTGGGTGGGCCTACCCGCCAGGGTGCGGACAAAATCACAGCTGCTCACCGCCAGAACGGAGAGTGCCAATACCATGATGAGGCTCTTTTTCATAATCTAATCCTCCTTAACTTACAAAAATACGCTTTTTTCCAAAATAATGCCAAATTAAAGTGGTATATTTGCGTCCGTATGAAGAAAACCATCACGCTGGAAGCCATCGATCCCATAGAAATCTATGGCGTGGGCAACAAAATCCTTACGGAATTCTGCTCCTATTTCCCCCACCTCAAGGTGGTGGCGCGGGGCAACGAACTCATCCTGGAAGGCCGGGAGAGCGACATCGCGGAGTTCAACATCCGCTTTTCGGAGCTCATAGACCGCCGTCATCACAAGATGAACCTCACCGCCTACGATGTGGAGGACATCTTCGCGGGAGGGGCCGATTCTCCCCGTCCCACGGCCGACGCCATCATCGTGCACGGGACAGACGGCAAACCCATCCGCGCCCGTAACAAGACCCAACAGGACCTCATCAAGGCCTATTTTGAGAACGACCTCATCTTTGCCATCGGCCCGGCCGGCACCGGCAAAACCTATATGGCCATAGCCTTGGCCGTGCGTGCCCTCAAGAACCGGGAAATCAAGCGCATCATCCTCACCCGCCCCGCAGTGGAAGCCGGCGAGCGCCTGGGCTTCCTGCCCGGAGACCTCAAGGACAAGCTGGACCCGTATCTGCAGCCCCTGTACGATGCCCTCTCGGACATGATTCCCTCCAAGCGCCTGCAGGAGTTCATGGCCGACGGCACCATCCAGATAGCCCCGCTGGCCTACATGCGCGGCCGCACCTTGGACAAGGCCTGCGTTATCCTGGACGAGGCCCAGAACACCAATCTGGGGCAGCTCAAGATGTTCCTCACCCGCATGGGCTCCAGCGCCAAGTTCATCGTGACCGGAGACGCTACGCAGATAGACCTTCCCCGCCGGGAAGACTCCGGCCTCCTGGCCGGGATAGCCCTTCTGGAAGGCATCAAGGGCATCGCCACCATCCGTTTCTCCACCCAGGACATCGTACGCCACCCCTTGGTCACAAAAATTGTCCGGGCCTTCGAAAAGACCCGGACAAACGAAAATTCTCAGGAGTAAGGCTTACTGGAGTTCAGACACAATCTTGTCCCACTTGTTGTAAGCTTCCTGGTATTTGGGATCCACGTTGCGGAGGGTGAAGGTGAGACGCTTGAGGAAGTCTGCGGCAGAAGCCTTCACAGCAGGATTCTGGCTAACCTCATAGCACTTCTCGAAGGGCTCCACGGCGCCTTCGTACACCTTGGTCACCTGCTCATTGAGCTCGTCGTACTTCTTCCACTCGCGCACATCCAGGGCGTCACGCTCGGCAATCAGGTCTTCGGCCTTCTTCAGGGCCACGTTGCCCATTCCATAGTAAGCGAAGTCGTAGTTGGGCTCCACCTCCAGGGCCTTCTGGTAAGCGGCATTGGCCTTGTCGTAATTCTTTACGCCCGTGTAAATATTGCCTTCCACATAGTAGAGGGACGGGTTATTGGGCATCACCTTCTTGGCCTCGTCCAGCAGGTCTACAATCTTCTCGGGATTCTCGTTGGTCTGGAGATAGAGGTTGATCAGGCTGGTGAGGATGGCCTCGTTGTCGGGGAACTGGGTAAGACCGGTGGCCAGGTAGTTCTTGGCGGCCAGGGTATCGGCCTGGGCCAGGCTGCACTGGGACAGGTTGGCGAAGATGTTGCCCTCGGAGGTATAACCGTTGGCCAGGCACTTGTTGAAGTACTCCTCGGCCGTTTTGTAATCCTGGGAGGCCGATGCCGTGAAGGCGGCGTTGTAGGCGGCGTCGTAATTGGGAACGGTGCAGGGGGCGGTCATGGAGATATCTGCAGCGCCCTTGAAGAGTTTGCTGGCCTTGGCCATGTTACCCAGCTGATAGGCATTGTAGGCATCCTCATAATAACGGTTCACAATCTCCTGCAGCTTGGGGTCCACCTTTTCGGCCTTTTCACCCAGCTCGAAAGCCTTGACGTAAGCCTTGGCGGCCTCTCCCAGGAGGTCTCCCTCAACGGAGGGGGCGGTTACGTCGGCAATCACCAGCATGCCGGCCTCGTTGAAGTAAACGTCCACGGCGGAGAGCTGAACCTTCTCATAGTTCTTTCCCTCTACCTGTACCTGGGACACGGGAGCGTCCTTCTCCTTGTTCATCATGGAGAACGTGGCCTTGTCTATACCCGGAGTGATGTTCACGAGCGGGTTGTTATAGGCAGCCATGTAGGCCTCGCCCAACTTAATCCAGGTGCCGGGCTTGGCAGCCTTCTTGGCATCCTGGGTGGCGGCAAGGGCCTTGTCCACATTCTTCTGCATGTCAGCAGCGGGTTTCTGTGCAAACGCAGCCTGCAGCGAGCCGGCCAGCGCAAGAATGATAAATAACTTTTTCATAGTGTATTAATAATTGATTATTCTTCTACTGCAGAACCTTCAGCGGCCTGGCTCTCCTCTTCCTCGCTGTGGGCGACCACGGAGATGGCGGCGATGGAGTCTCCTTCCCTGATGTTGATGAGCTTGACGCCCTGAGTAGCACGTCCGGCAACACGGATGGTGTTGACAGGCATACGGATCGTCATTCCGGAGCGGCAGATGATCATCAGGTCATCTTCATCGGTGACATTCTTGATGGCCACCAGGCTGCCCGTTTTCTCCGTGATGTTCAAGGTTCTCACACCCTTGGCGCCACGGGAGGTCTGACGGTAGTCCATGGGGTCTGAACGTTTGCCGTAACCATTTTCGGAGACGGCCAGCACCTGGTGCTTTTCTACGTCCTCTGCCTGGGGATCCTGGCATACGACACCCACTACATAATCCCCTTCATCAAGATTGATGCCACGAACGCCCGTAGACGTTCTGCCCAGGGGCCGGGCCTCTGATTCATCGAATCTTACGCACTTTCCGCCATGGGCGGCAATCATCACGTTGCAGCGGCCGTTGGTGAGGATGGCCTCCAGCAGTTCGTCGTCTTCGCGGATGTTGATGGCGTTCACGCCGTTGGTACGGGGACGGGAATAGGCCTCTAAGGAAGTCTTCTTCACAATACCCTTCCGGGTTACCATCATGATGTAGTTGTTGTTGATGAAGTCTTCGTCCTTGAGGGTCTTCACATTCACATAGGCGCGGACGGTGTCGTCCGGTTCTATCATGAGGATGTTCTGGATGGCGCGGCCCTTGGAGGTGCGGTTGCCTTCCGGAACCTCATAGACCTTTAGCCAGTAGCATCGACCCTTCTGCGTGAACAGGAGCAGCGTGCTGTGCGTATTGGCGATATAGATATGCTCGATGAAGTCTTCGTCACGGGTGGCGCTTCCCTTCATGCCCACGCCGCCGC
>CAMOKK010000065.1 GCA_946617545.1 uncultured Bacteroidales bacterium
CCATTTCTGCCATTTCAGGAGAAAGCCTCTCCACCATGGTGGGCGTCATGTCCGGCGCCGTCACCAATACCCCCGGCCTGGGTGCCGCCCAACAGACCTTTGCCGATGTTTCCGCCGCCTCGGGCTCCAGTGTCCTGGCTGCCGGGGCGGCCTCGGAGAAACTGGCATCGGCCTATGCCGTGGCCTATCCCATGGGCGTGATTGGCGTCATTATGGTGATTGTGCTCTTCAAGGCCCTTTTCAAGATTGACCACAGGAAGGAACTCCATGAGCTGGAAGAGCAGGAAGGCGCCGGAGAGCATGCCCGCCGCATGCATGTGGCCGTGGAAAACCCCGCCATCTTCGGGAAAAAGCTCTTTGACGTGGTGCGTGACTTCGGAGACGACTTTGTGGTTTCCCGCGTGATGCATGACGACGAGGTATCTTTCCCCACGGCCGATACGGTACTCCATGAGGGAGACAAGCTGCTGCTGGTTACCTCGCAGGGAGAGGTGGACCGCCTGCGGATTCTCTTCGGGGAGGAAGTGCCGCTGCACGTGCAGGACTGGAAGGAGAAAGACCATACCATGGTGACCCGCCGTATCGTTGTAACCAACTCCAAGCTCACCGGAAAGACCATCAAGGACCTGCGGCTGCGCAGCGCCTTCGGCGTCAGCGTAACCCGCGTCATCCGCGCCGGCGTGGAACTGGTGGCCCGTCCCACCCTCTACATCCAGGTGGGCGACGGCCTGATGTGCGTGGGACCTGAGCAGAATATCGAGCAGGTGGCCGCCAAGGTGGGCAACTCCAACGACGCCCTGAACAAGCCCAACCTGGTGCCCATCTTCCTGGGCATTGTGGTGGGTGTCATCTTCGGCTCCATTCCCATGCGTTTCCCCGGCGTTCCCCAGGCCATCAAGCTGGGCCTGGCCGGCGGTCCGCTTATTATCGCCATCCTGCTGGGACACTTCGGCCCTAAATACAAGATAACCACCTACACCACCACCAGCGCCAATCTGATGATTCGGGAAATCGGCATTTCCCTCTTCCTGGCGGCGGTGGGTATCGGCGCCGGAAGCAACTTCTGGAGCTCCATCGTGGGGGGCGGTTATTGGTGGATTCTGTACGGCGCCCTCATTACACTGGTGCCGCTGTGCATTACCTTCATCGTGGCCCGGGCCGCGTGCCATCTGAATTTCTACCAGATCTGCGGTCTCATCACGGGCTCCTGCACCAATCCTCCGGTGCTGGCTTTCGCCCAGGGCATGTACGGCAGTGATTTCACCTCCGTAAACTACGCTACGGTGTATCCGCTGTCCATGTTCATGCGCGTGCTGGTGGCCCAGCTGCTCATTGTCTTTGCTTTGGGATAATGGTCACAGACCTGGTATATCCGGCCTTTCCGGTTCCCGTCTATCCCCGGCCCTCGATTGACCATCCCGGGCCGCAGGACACTTCACGGGAAGAGATGCTGCCGCTGGTAGAGCCCGGCGGCCTGGTCTATGGCCAGGCTGCCCGCAGCTGGTGCCACAGCGGCTCCGGCGTGCTGCATCCGGTGGTACACCTGCATATCCTGGACCGGGACGGAATGCTGTACCTGCAAAAGCGCGCACCCGGTAAGGACCTGCTGCCCGGCTATTGGGATACCGCCGTGGGAGGCCATGTAACCTACGGGGAAAGCATACCGGAAGCGCTGTACCGGGAGTGCGAGGAAGAGTTGGGGCTCAGGGAATTCAACCCCGTCTATTTGGAGACGTACGAGTACCGGACGCAGCGCGACCGCGAATACGTCTTCGTCCATGCCGCGGTGGGACATCCGGAGCTCCATCCCCGCCATGAGGAAGTTTCCGAAGGCCGATGGTGGAGCTTCGACCAGTTGGATGAAGCGATGGGGAAGGATATCCTCACCCCCAATTTTGAATCGGAATTTTCCCGGATTCGGGAAAAGCTGCTTTCCCTGCTATAGAATCTGCCCCCAGGTTTCGTCAATGACGGCGCGTGCGGCGGCATCGGCCATGGGCGTAAGGCCTATATAGGGTTCCTGAAGGCTTTCTCCTTTCATAAGGGCCTTCCGAAGCCGGAAGGCGCTGTTTTTCTGCTCCTGGGGCGGCATCAGGGAAATGATGCTGAGCAGGTAGTCTTCGGTCCCCAGGATATTGAGGGCTTCCACCTTTTCCCCGGCCACGCGGAACTTGAGGGTGCCGGCAAAGCGGTGCGGCTCTTCCCCATACAGGATGAAGGAGGGCTCGGCAAAGAGGGTGGAGATGGTGACGGCCTCGAACACCAGTTCGTCGTACAGCACGCCGTTGTAGTCTATTTTTCCGTCCCGGTAGCTCACCTGTTGGGGACCGGCGCCGTCGGAGATAATCTCGAAACCTATCTGCGGAGCCAGGCCGATGGAAACCTCCACCCGGGGCTGGGTGCGCACCAGGCGCCACAGGAGCCTTTCTTCCTGGGCGGTGGAGAGGGTGACGTCCTCGTAGATGCCGCTCAGGACTTCCGGGGTAATCCGGTCGAAATCTTCCTCATGGGGAACCACCACGAAGCCGGCCATGTCGGCCGCGCCGGGAAAGATGGGAAAGCGGGGACGGGATGCGCCCCTGAGGGCCACGATGGCGCGGTATTCGCCCTCGCTGCAATAGGTGTAGGCGTTGAAGCGGGGCTCCGTTTCCTCGGCCACCAGGTTCATGCAGTCCAGCAGCCGGTAAAACAGCTTGGCCATGGACTTGGACGTCTGGGCACGGAGCATGAAGATGCCCCGGTTGAAGCGTTTGTAGTGGTACAGTTCCGCGTCCCGCACGGAGGCGATGAACTCGATTTCCTGCGCCACCTGACCGGCTTTTACGCCCCTCAGAAGCCGTTCTGCGGCTCTTTCCAGCGGCATGTAGCCTTTGGGACAGGCCTGGAAGTGGGCGTGCTGCGGCACGGTGGTTCCGCTGTTGGGGCTGTTGTAGAACACCAGGTAGTTCTCCAGGGAGGCGGCCAGGTCCAGCATGTCCGGGAAGCGGTGCCAGATGGTCTGCGGAACATGGGTGTCCCGCGTAATCACCAGGTGGTTGGGGAAGATGGGGGCGCGGTTCACCAGGATGTTGTACTTGCGCCCCTTGCGCCCTTCGAAGGGAAGGGTGTGCTGGTGCTCCATATAATTTTCTTCGCACAGGGGGCAGCCGTGGTCAAAGATGGGAACCCGTCCGGGATTGGACTGAAGGGTTACCAGAATGCCTCCAAAGGGGAGTGTGCGGGTGCGGGTGCTCTTGAGATGGCGGTATTTGGCGGCTACGGCCGGCCATACCGACAGCTGGTCATGTACGAATTTATCTATGTCTGTTGCCATACGTGGTGTAAAGATACGCAATTTTTTCTAACTTTGTAAAGTATGGCATCCATTGGTATATTCGATTCCGGAAGCGGCGGCCTGTCCGTCTACCGGGAGCTCCGCAAAATCCTCCCCCGGGAGCGTTATCTTTATTTCTCGGACAATGCCCATTGCCCGTACGGGGAAAAATCGGCCGCCTATATCCAGGACAGGGCCCGCGTGATAACGGACATCCTGCTGGGAATGGGGGCCGATATCATCGTGGTGGCCTGCAACACCGCCACGGCGGCGGCTATAGCCACCCTGCGGGAAGAATATCCCGCCGTCCCCTTCATTGGGATGGAGCCGGCCGTGAAGCCCGCCGCCTTGGGTACGGAGAGCGGCGTGATTGGCGTGCTGGCCACCGCCGGCACCCTCAAGGGCTCCAAGTATCTCAATACCCGCGGGCAGTATGAAGATGACGTGAAGATAGTGGAGCATGTGGGGCAGGGCTTCGTGGAACTGGTGGAGGGCGGCATTCTGGATGGCCCCGAGGCCGAAGCCACCGTACGCGCCTCCCTGCAGCCCCTGCTGGATGCCGGGGCCGACCGCATTGTGCTGGGCTGCACCCACTATCCCTTCCTGCAGCCCGTGATTGAGCGCCTCTGCGGCTCCGGCGTGCAGGTGATTGACCCGGCGCCCGCCGTGGCCCGCCAGACGCTGCATGTGCTTCAGGAAAAGGGCATCCCTGTGGGGGAGGGCCCCTTCTCCATAGACCTGTACCATTCCGGAGAGCCGGAATCCTTGCTTCGCATTTATAAGTTGGTTCAATGACAAGACGGATGATTATATCGGCCCTTCTCCTTTTGGGCGGCCTTCTGCTGCGGGCACAGGTGATTCCCGGCGTGGAGGTGCTGGAGGAGCAGGGTTTTGCGCCCCTTCTGGGGAAGAGGGTGGGCCTGGTGACCAATCCCAGCGGGGTGGACCGCCGTTTCCGCAGCACCATCGATATTCTGCATGAAGCACCTGAAGTGAATCTGGTGGCGCTCTTTGGCCCGGAGCACGGGGTGAGGGGAGAGGTGTACGCCGGAGACCATGTGGCCGATTCCAAAGACGCCCGCACGGGGCTGCCCGTACATTCGCTCTACGGGGCCACGCGGGAACCGTCGGCCGATATGCTGGAGGGCATCGACGTGATGGTCTATGACATTCAGGACGTAGGGGTGCGCTGCTATACCTTCATTTCCACGCTGGGGCTGGTGATGCGTGCCTGCGCCCGCGAGGGGATAGAGGTGGTGGTGCTGGACCGACCCAATCCCCTGGGCGGCAACAAGGTGGAAGGCTGCCTGGTGCAGGATGGCTTCCACTCCTTCGTGAGCCAGTACAAGATTCCCTTCATCTATGGCCTCACGGTGGGGGAGTTGGCCCGGCTCATCAACGAAGAGGGGCTTAACTGCGGCCAGAAAGGCAATCTGAAGCCGCTGCGCTGCAATCTTACCGTTGTTCCCATGCGGGGCTGGCGGCGGGCTATGCTGTATCAAGACACCGGTCTTCCCTGGATTCTGCCTTCTCCCAACATCCCCTCCATGCAGAGCGCCCTTTGCTACGGGGCTTCCGGAATAAGCGGGGAGTTCGGCCTGCTCAACAGCGGCGTGGGGTACACCATCCCCTTCGAGACCTTTGCGGCCGAATGGGTGGATGCCGACAAACTGCTTGACCGGCTCCATTCTTACCGGATTCCCGGCGTGGTGTTCCGCACCATCCATTACAAGCCCCTCTCCGGCAGCAAGAAGGACGTGCTTCTGCACGGGGTGCAGTTTGCCTATACGGACTTCGAGGCCTGCCCGGTGAGCCTGATTCAGTTCTATGTGCTGCAGGCCGTGAACGAGCTGTATCCGGAGCGGAACCCTTATCCGCTCAGGCGCTACGGAATGCTGGATAAGGTCTGTGGCACGGATTATGTGAGAACAGCTTTTGGAAAGCGGATGAAAGTTGCGGACATTGTGGAGGTGTGGACCCAGGATGTTGAGGCTTTCAGACAGCTTTCGGCCCGATATTACATGTATTATTAAAAACTTAGTGCTATGAGAAGGTTGATGACATTTGCAGCTTCCATGATGCTGGCCCTGGCCATGCTTGTGGCACCCGATATGGCTGCACAGACCCGCCGGGGCAGCAGTTCCGGCAGCAGCTCCACCACCCGGAGTTCCGGCAGTTCCTCTACCCGCAGCTCGGGCAGCTCTTCTACCCGTTCTTCCGGTTCCACTACCCGGAGTTCCGGTTCCACCGTGCGCTCCTCCGGAAGCAGTTCCTCTACCCGTAGCTCTTCCGTGCAGCAGGACAACCGCAGAAGCAGCGGCAGCTCTTCGGCCACCCGCTCCTCCGGCTCTACCACCCGTAGCTCCGGTTCCACTGTGCGCTCCTCCGGCAGCAGCTCCTCTACCCGGAGTTCCGGTTCTACGGTCCGCAGCTCCGGCAGCAGCTCCGCTACCCGGAGCTCCTCCGGCGCCACCGTGCGCTCTTCCGGCACCACCCGCTCGTCTGTGGAGGGTACCACTACCCGTGCGGCCCAGGGCGCTACCGTTCAGCCTCAGCCCCAGGAGCGTTCATCGGCCACCGTGCGCAGTTCCAACGTGAGCCGCAGCGGCCTGGGCGGCACCGCCGTATCCGACCCTGCCCGCCAGGAGATTTACCGCGACGCCGGTTACAACTACCGCTATCATGACGACTTCCGCGTGGACGACCGCCACAACATGTACCGCGTGCCTCCGCGTCAGCGTGACCCCATGGCCTGGGACCGTCCCGGCCACTTCTGGGGAGACCACCCGCACTACTATGGCTACCGCATCCACGCCCTGCCTCCTTCCTGGCGCCGCATCAGCCACTGGGGAATGGACTATTATTACTACAACGGCATTTATTATCGGCCTTATGGCGGAGCCTATGTGGTGTGCCGTCCTCCCTTCGGCACTCCGCTGGAGGCGGCCATCGACAGGGCCATTCTCCGGACCTTGCGCTTTGCCTACTACTACGACACCTACCGTACCTACGAAAGCGTGTTCGACTACTACAACGTGATTGCCCGGCAGAACCTGATTATCGCGCAGCAGAATGCCCGCATCATCGCCCGCAATTCCAGCTACGCCATCAACTCCAACAGGGCCCTGTCGGCCTACGAGCTGGCCAACAAGCTGGGTCTGGTGCAGAGCTACGCCTACGCCAATGCAGACTATTTCTACCAGGACGGCGTGTTCTATACCGTTTCCGCGTCCGGGGTTTACACCACCATCGTTCCTCCTGCGGGTGCGCTGGTCACCTCCCTCCCGGACGACTACGAGATTATCGTCATGGGCGGCATCGAGTACTACCTGGTGGACAACACCGTGTTCCGCACCACCGTCTTTGAGGGAGAACCCTACCTGGAGGTGCTGGGCCAGATGTACGGGAACTTGTACAATCAGTACAATGTTTACCGTTAGGCTTGACAGCTAACTTACTGTAAGTCATACGTTTATACACTATTTCTCGTTCAAAAATCGAACGAGAAATAGTGTATAAGTATATGAGAATCAATGAGTTAGTTGTCACAAATCTTCATCGGCATCGGTGACGGCGGCGCCTTTGCCCATGAGGTAAGTCTTCATGAATTCGTTGAGGTCTCCGTCCAGAACACCCTGCGTGTCGGCCGTGTTGTATCCGGTGCGCAGGTCCTTCACCAGCTTGTAAGGGTGCAGCACGTAATTGCGGATCTGGGAGCCCCACTCGATGCGCTTTTTCTGGCCTTCCAGCTCGGCCTGCTTTTCCTGGCGTTTTTTCAGTTCAATGTCGTACAGGCGGGATTTCAGGATAAGGAGGGCCCGTTGCCGATTGTCCTGCTGGCTGCGGGTTTCGGTGTTTTCCACCATGATGCCGGAGGGAATATGGCGCACGCGGACACCTGTTTCCACCTTGTTCACGTTCTGGCCGCCGTGGCCGCCGCTGCGGAAGGTGTCCCA
>CAMOKK010000066.1 GCA_946617545.1 uncultured Bacteroidales bacterium
GCCGATACCTTATTCTGAAGGGTGCTACGGGCAACAACCTCAAAAGCGTGGACGTGCGCTTCCCGCTGGGCTGCCTCATCGGGGTGGCCGGCCTGTCCGGCAGCGGCAAGAGCTCGCTGGTGAACGAGACGCTCATGCCCATCCTCAAGCAGAAATTCTACCGCTCCAAGGAAAAACCGCTGCCCTACGCCGCCATCGAAGGCGTTGAGAACATAGACAAACTCATTGAGATTGACCAGAGTCCCATCGGCCGGACGCCCCGCTCCAATCCGGCCACCTTCACCTCCGTGTTCGGGGACATCCGCGCCCTCTTTGAAGATACGCAGGACGCGAAGGTGCGCGGTTACAAGGCCGGCGTCTTCTCTTTCAACGTGCCCGGAGGCCGATGCGAGGAGTGCAAGGGCGCGGGCATCAAGGTTATCGAAATGAACTTCCTGCCTTCTGTTCATGTGCCCTGCGAGGTATGCGGCGGAACCCGTTACAAGGAGGATATCCTGGCCGTGAAGTACAAGGGAAAGAGCATCAACGACGTGCTGGAAATGTCCATTACGGAGGCCTACGAGTTCTTCAAGCCCATCCCCAAGATTGCGGCCAAGCTCAAGGCCCTGGCCGATGTGGGCCTGGGCTATATCCGCCTGGGCCAGAGCGCAGTCACCCTCTCCGGCGGCGAGAGTCAGCGCATGAAACTGGCGGCCGAACTCTCCCGTCCATCCACCGGCAAGACCCTCTACATCCTGGACGAACCCACCACAGGCCTGCACTTCGAAGACATCAAAGTGCTCATGGGCGTTCTGCAGAGGTTGGTGGATGCCGGCAACACCGTCATCATCATCGAGCACAATCTGGACGTGCTCAAGAGTGTGGACTACATTTTTGACATGGGCCCGGAAGGCGGCCGCAAGGGTGGTCGCATCGTGGCCGAAGGCACCCCCGAAGACTTGGCGCTGGACTCGGAGTCCGTTACCGGGCCTTTCCTGAAAGAGGTGTTATAACTTGGCCGATGCCCCAGCAGAGGGCGGCCACAACCATGCCGTTGATGGAAGCGAAGCCCCAGTTCACCAGATTGGCCACCAGGGCGCCGGCTATCACACCCACGATGGCGCTCCAGTCCACCACCTTCTCTTCCACCTTCTTGCCCCGGTTCAGGAAATAGTGCAGGATGAGGATGATGCCCACGGGAGGCAGGGTGGCATTGAGCACATTGAGCCAGTCGCAGAAATTCCAGTAGAGCCAGATGGAAGCCACCGTGCCGATGGCGCCGGACACAAACACCATGGTCTTCTTGGGGAAGCCGAAGATGTTGGAAAGGCCCAGTCCGGCCGTGTAAAGGGCGTTGTCATTGGTGGTCCAGATGTTCAGGCCCAGGACCAGGACGGCCAGGTAGAAGAGGTTCAGGTTGAGCATCACCTCGAAGATGTCGTTACCGCCGGCGTAGATGCTGGAAACGGCGCCGAACAGGAACATAAGGCTATTACCCAGGAAGAACGCCACCACCGTGATGATGAGGCCCATCTTCCCATTCTTGGCAAAACGCGTGAAATTGGGTGTTGCCGTACCGCCGGAAACGAAACTGCCCACCACCAGACCGGCGCCGGCAATGATTCCCATGTCCTTGGTGCCCTTGGCAAACTGTTCCACCATGCCGGTATCTCCGTTACGGATGGCCAGAATCATGGCAATCGTACCCAGGATAGCCACTGCGGGGACGGCTACGTAGCTTATAATGGTAAGGCTCCTGATTCCGTAGTAGGCTGTAGACGTCATCAGCACACCGGCAATGGCAACCAGCAGGTAGCTCTCCAAGGGCATATTGTCCGGAGCCACATCCAGGCCCATTATTTCCTTGGCGACGGGGATGGCGAACATGGCCAGACCTACGCCGAACCACCCTGTCTGCGTGAAACTGATCATCGCGCTGGGAAGCCAGCTTCCCTTGGTGCCGAAACTGCGGCGGGCCAGCATATCCAGGGTGAGACCGCTTTCGGCTCCAATCCAACCCAAGGCTCCGGTGTAAGCCGCCAGGATGAGGCCGCCCAGCAGCATGGCCCACAGGAAATCATACCAGTCCAGGCCATTGGCCAGTTGCTGGCCCACCCACATGCTGGCGCTGAAGAAGGTGAAGCCCAGCATCACCATAAACATGCTCAGGTTGCTTTTGCGGCCGGCCTTGTCTACGGCAGAGGTGGTGTAGTCCGCATCGATGATCTTGTTGTTATTCATATTGCTGTAAGTTTGTTTTAATAGCTTGGATGCGCTGCGTGGCAATGCTCTCCAGGGGTAGGGCGGAGGCTTTCTTCAGGAATTCCGTTTCATCGGCCCAAAGGGCGGAGAGGCTGTTGTCCTTTAATTCTTCGAACCTGTTCACCGCCAGCCACTGCTCAAAGGAGAGGGGCTCCTCATAGCCCAGCTTCTCTCCTGCCAGTTTGGCGGGATCTATCCTGTCGGCCCGGCTCCGGATGCCCTCCCAATACTCCAGGACTTCCCTGAAATGGACCGGAATCTCATAGCGACGGGCGCCGCCGTCGTAAATGATGCACTTTTCCAGGATAGAATAGGGATGATTCAGGACATAGCGCCGGAACTCCGGAGCCACGACGCCCCCCTTCCAGCCAAAGTCTATGTCCGGGACATTGATGCCCGTAGCGCCGGCCGATTCGTAGACCGTGAAAATGCCTTCGTAAAAGAAGCAATCAAAGCCCTCGAACTCCGGGAATATCTGGCGGATTTCCTTCGTCTTTTTCTCCATCAGCTCGATGGCGCGGGTGCCGCCGATGGTGAAGAAAATAATCTTGCGGATACTGCCTCCGCCGCGGCGGAAACGGTCCACCACCTGGTCCAGACACAAGCGCAATGTATCTCCGGTGGCAATGATATCTCCTATGATAAGGGTGCGGTCCCTGGTAATGCGCAGCTTTTCGTACTTGATTTCCAGACCGGTGATGATTTGGTTTTCGATAATGCGCTCGCAGGAAACGAAATGGATGTTGCCTACGCGGATGCCGCTTCTGAAACAGGCCTCTTCTACAGGATAGTTCAGTCCTCCGCGAAGGATGGTAAAGATATCCACCTCCCTGCCTCCGGAGGGGAACAGATGCTGCAGGGCGGCCTCTGTAGGAGGAAGCATACACTGGTAGGTATCAAAGCCCACCACCTCCGGAAACGCCATCAGGCGGCAGGTTCCCTCCTTACTGAGAATGAAATAACGGTTGACAAACTGCTCTGACAGCAGTTCATACATCTTTGTATCTTGCCGCAGCCCTACAGAATGAAGGGTAGCCTCATGCAAACAAATGGACATAAAAAATCCCGATTAGACTTAACCGGGATACAAAAATAAGAGAAAACGAGTGAAATAGCAAATTTCTCGACACAAATTAGGGCCGAAAGGGGGAACAAGCCTCACCGTCACGGGCACCAGGCGGGCCGATTGGGACAGCTTCTGCGGATTGGTGCCGGGGACGCCCTGGGGAACGGGCATGCCTAAGCCGGCAAAAAGCTCCTCCCAATAGGCTGGAAGGCTGCCGTCCGGGGCCAGCCAGTTCATGGGCTCACTGGGGAAAACAGGCGCTCCGGATGCGTCCAGAAAGCATTTTTGCACCAGTTCGGAGCAGTAAAGGTCTTCGTTGTCCGGCAAAAAACGGTAGTCGTAGCTTCGGCCGCAATAGGAGCGTGCCCGCGAAACCGCAGCCGAAACATCCACGCCTTTAACGCGCCGCACTGCAAAAACAGACGCGGGAAAATCTTCCAAAAACACCTCCAAAGGCCGACGGGACACGCCCCGCTTACCGGTAGCGTCAATGACCCAGATGCTGTCTCCTTGCACCTCTACCACGGCCACATGGGTGAAATTCAGACTATCCGAACCGCCCGTGGCCGCCATAATAGCCGTATCCATGCCATCGGCCTCCAAAAGCGGCGCCACAAAAATCAAATCTCCACTGCGCAGCCGCTCTCCCCTGCCACAGGCAAAGGAAAGAATCAGAAGCACAAGGTACAAGAGCCTTTTATTCATGTAAAGCTCACACCCCACTCCGCACGGAGACGGTCCATCAGGTGCATCAGGTACAAGGACTCGCTGTGGGGCATCTGGGGCGGCTCCAACAAACCGGCGCGGATGGCGTCCCGGCAAGCGCGGAACTGGTACTCGAAGCCGGTAATCTCCGGAGGCATCTGAACCACACGCTCCACCACATGCCGCTTCCGGCAAACGCTGATGCGGGTGGGATGAATGAGGTCGTCAAAAAGCAGGTAGCCGGTGGTGCCGGCAATCACGGCCTCGTTTCCGCCCTGGCACCAGGCCGATGCCTGCAGGGAAGCCAGGGTGCCGTCGGCCAGCACCAGCGTAATGTCTTCCGTGGCGTCTACGCCCGTATCGGCCTTGATGCAGGTGGTGTTGAGACGCTCGATGGGGCTGTCGAAGAACATCCGCACGAAATTGAGGAGGTAGATGCCCAAATCCAGCAGCGCTCCCCCGCCCAGCTCCGGCCGGAGGACACGCTCTTTGTCGGAAACATTGTAGGCTATGCTGGCCGTCACCATCTTGGGCTGGCCGATGACGCCGGACGCCAGCAGCTCCCGCCCCAGCTCATGAACAGGCATGTAGCGCGGCCACAGGGCCTCCGCCACAAAAACGCCCTTCTCCCGGGCCAGGGCCAGGATGGTGGCCGCTTCGGTGGCATTGAGCATGAAGGACTTTTCCACCAGGCAGGGCTTCCCGGCAAGGATGGCATCCCGGGTCACTTCAAAATGACAGGAATGGGGAACGGCCACATAGACCAGCTCCACATCCGGATCGGCCAGAAGGTCCGCGTAAGAGCCATAGGCCCGCGGAACGGAAAAACGCGCGGCAAAGGACTGCGCCTTTTCCAAAGAACGGGAGCCAATGGCCAGACACTGCATGTCTTCCATGGCGCCGAGGGTGATGGCGGCTTTCTGAGCAATATGGCCCGCCCCGATAATTCCTACATTCATAAAGACAAAGGTACAAAGATTTCCGGGGAACGCAGCAGCAATTAGAGCGTCTGCCCGCCGATAAACTCCCGCATGATGGAAGTGGGAGGGATGGCGGCAATCTCTGAGGGCTGCAAGGCCACAATATAGGAGAGGAACTTCAGCAGGCGCACGGCCTCGGCATAGGCCTCGGAGGTGGGCATGATACGCCGCAGCAGCGGCTCTGCATAGTAGCGAAGCATGGGCAGCTCGTACAGGAGGGCCGTGTTGAACTGGGCATCGGCATTTTCCTGGAAGGGGAAGATGTGGAGGTTCTCCCCTCTTCGCACGGAAGCCCAGCGGAGGATGGTCTCTTCCGGCGAGATGCCCCGCACACGGTTGTCCCGCACCATGCGGCGCAGCAGCCGGTTGTCGGCCGTGGAGATGCAGTTGTTCTCGTCCAGTTTAAGGGAGGTCAGGGCCGATGCAAACACCCTGTAAATCCGGCTCTGGTCCACCGAGGGAACCATTTTGGGGTCCAGGGCGTGGATGCCTTCCATTATCAGGATGTCGTTCTGGTCCAGTTGCATCATATTACCCTCGAAGAAGGGTTTGCCCTGCTTGAAATCGTAGCGCGGCAGCTCCACTTCTCCGCCGTCCAAAAGGGTGTTCAGATGCCGTCCCAGCAGTTCCAGGTCCATGGCTTCCAGGGCCTCGAAATCGTACTTTCCGTCCTCGTCCAAGGGCGTACGTTCGCGGGAAACAAAGTAATTGTCCAGCTCAATCACCTTGGGATTCATGCCCAGCACTTTGAGCTGCTGGGCCAGCCGGAGGGAAGAGGAGGTTTTTCCGCTGGAGGAAGGTCCGGCAATGAAGACAATCTTCACCCGTTCGCGCTCTGCGTAAATCTTGTCGGCCAAATCTGCATAGGCCCTTTCCTGCCGGGCTTCGCAGAGGTTGATCAGTTCCACGGCCTTTCCGTCCATCAGACGCTGGTTCAGGGCCCCCATGCTCACGATTCCGGTGGTCTTGCACCACTTTCCGTACTCCTTGAGCGTAATGGTGAGTTTCTTCTGTTTCAAGCGGGGAATCACTCGGGTGATGTCTTCCAGCCAGGGATATTGTAGGCAGAAACCGTGATGGAAGGGCACCAGGTCAAAGACCTTCAGATAGCCCGTGGAGGGCACCAGCGGGCCGTAGAAATTGTCGGCCACACCGTCCAGGAAATACACCGTGCAGGTGTATCGGCCCAAGGAGCGCTGGATGCCCGCCTTCAGGCGCTGGTTCTGGGACTCGAAGATGGCCTCGGCCTCCGAGGAAAGCATTTTCTTATGCGAAAAAGGCAGGTCCAGGGCCACCAGGCGGCGCATCTCTTCCCGCAGCTTCAGAATGTCCTCGTCGGAGACATGCTCTCCCCGGAACTTGCAGTAATATCCGCTGGGAAGGGAGTGGTTAATCTTGAAAATCTTTTCCGGAAAGAGGTTCCGGGCCGCCCGCTGCGCCAGAAAGCACAGGGAACGGATATAGGTGCGGCGGCCGTCCGGATGGTTGTAGCCGATAAACTCCACGTGGGCCGGCTCGTTCAATTCATAATCCAGGGCTTTCAGTTGGTGATCCACCAGGGCGGCCAGGACAGGGTACTCCTTTCCCGTCTTGGAATCTTTGACGACGGCGGGAGCGATGGAACTCAGTTTCTGACTCATTTTTCTCTCAGGCTAAGGGCAAACCCTCCGGCGCGGGCCATTTTGACCTTCAGCACATCGGCCGATGTCACCTCGCTGTGGGTAATAATATAGGACTGGGGGTTGGTTTCATAATCGGCCGTGGGACCGTCGGCATACAGGGTGGATTCATACACCACGCCGGGCTTCAGGAAATCCAGCTTCACGCTTACCTCGCGGCTGTTCTCGTCCGTGATGCCGCCCACGTACCAGACGTCGCGGGGCTTGGCCTTGGCCAAATCCGCTGCCGTGGCATCCTCCGGGAGGGCATACACGAACTTGGCGGCGTTGGTGACCATATTCTTTCGGGCGTCGGGCAGGGTGGCCGTGCTTCGGGCCGATGCATTGAGCGTAGAAAGCTTAGGATGACGGGCCGTCACAATGTAGGCACCCGGCTCGGCCTCCAGGTACAGGCTCTTGTCCCAATCCACCGCCACGTCCTTGATGAACTGGAAGGCATCCATGAAGCGGGCATAGTTCTCCGGAAGGTCGGCCGCCATCTGCAGGGGGCTGTAGAAGGTCACATACA
>CAMOKK010000067.1 GCA_946617545.1 uncultured Bacteroidales bacterium
ACTCACACAGCCACAACAACTTGGCGGCCACAAAAAAACCGGCCCTCAAACGAGGACCGGAAAAACATAAGCTGTTGTGGAGTCTTACTTCGTGATGACTTTGGCCATCTCAAGCACTTTGTTGCTGTAACCCCACTCGTTGTCGTACCAGGCGCAAACCTTCACGAAGGTCTTGTCCAGCTGGATACCGGCCTTCTCATCGAAGATGGAGGTAAGAGGGCAACCGCGGAAGTCGGTGGAAACGACGGACTCGTTGGTGTAACCCAGAACACCCTTGAGCTCGCCCTGGGAGGCTTCCTTCATGGCGTTGCAGATTTCCTCATAGGTGGCTTCCTTGGCCAGTTCCACGGTGAGGTCTACGAAGGAGACGTCGGAGGTGGGAACACGCAGGGACATGCCGGTGAGCTTGCCGTTCAGTTCGGGGAGAACCTTACCAACAGCCTTGGCGGCGCCGGTGGAGGAAGGAATGATGTTCTCCAGGATACCGCGGCCACCGCGCCAATCCTTCTTGGAAGGACCGTCAACGGTCTTCTGGGTAGCGGTAGCAGCGTGCACGGTGGTCATGAGGCCACGGACCACACCAAACTTGTCATTGAGCACCTTGGTAAGGGGAGCCAGGCAGTTGGTGGTGCAGGAAGCGTTGGAGATGATGGTCTGACCGGCATAGGTCTTGTGGTTAACGCCGTAAACGAACATAGGGGTGGCGTCCTTGGAAGGAGCGCTCATGATCACCTTCTTGGCACCGGCCTTGATGTGGGCCTCTGCCAGCTCGGCGGTGAGGAAGAAACCGGTGGACTCTACAACAACGTCCACACCCAGGGCGCCCCAGGTAATGTTGGCGGGATCCTTCTCGCAGAAGACCTGAATCTTGTTGCCGTCCACGATGAGGTAGTTGCCCTCAACTTTGATGTCGTGGTTGAAGATGCCGTGTACGGAGTCGTACTTGAGCATGTAAGCAAGATAATCGGGATCCAGGAGGTCGTTGATACCGACTACACAGATGTCCTTACCGAAGTTCTCGACGGCGGCGCGGAAGACCATACGGCCGATGCGGCCAAAACCGTTAATACCAAGTTTGATCATAATTGTTTATAAAAATATTGTTTGTTAATGTTGCTTTCTTAAGGCGGCGCAAAGTTACAAAAAATTTCGAATAATACCATGGGTATTATAGAATAATGAATGAGATGACAAGTTTTGATTTCAGCTGAACTTTTTTTATTATCTTTGCATGATATGGACAAAAAGGCACCCATCTACCTTTATACGGACGGCGCGGCCAGCGGGAACCCCGGGCCCGGCGGCTACGGGATTGTCCTGAGGTGCGGAAACTATGAGAAGGAACTCTCCGGCGGCTTCGCCCTCACCACCAACAACCGCATGGAACTGCTGGCCGTCATCATCGGCCTGGAGCAGATCAGGTGGGACAACGCGGAGGTACATGTAGTGAGCGACTCCTCTTACGTAGTGAAGGCCCTCAACGAGGGCTGGCTGGAAAAATGGAAGCGCACAGGCTTCAAGGGCAAGAAGAACGTGGACCTGTGGCTCCGTTTCGACGCCGCCTTCCAAAAGCACCGCGTGGCCTTCCACTGGATCAAGGGGCACGCCGGCCATCCCGAGAACGAGCGCTGCGACCGCCTGGCCGTAGCCGCCTACCATCTGCCCGACCTGCCGGAAGACAGCGGCTACATGGCCGAAACCGCCCCGTCGGCCCTTTGTTAAGAGTCTGTTTTGAAATGATTGATATTAAGAAAATGTTTGACAATTAGATAAGTACAATATGGCACTCCCTAAATTGGTCGTGGGTATCACCCAAGGCGACAGCAACGGAATCGGATACGAAGTCATCATCAAGTCATTGGCCGATGAACGCATCCTGGACTCCTTCACCCCCGTGATTTACGGTTCCTCCAAGCTCATGGGCTTCTACCGCAAGACGCTTCACAATATCGGCCCCATGGACATCAACGTCATCTCCTCGGCGGCCGATGCCAGGCAGAAGAAAATCAACCTGGTCAACTGCCTGCCGGACAATATCTACGCAGAGCCCGGCCAGAGCACCCCGGACAGCGCCAAGGCCGCCATCAAGTCCCTGGAAATGGCCGTGAAGGACCTCAAGGACGGGCAGATTGACGTGCTGGTAACCGCCCCCATCAACAAACGCGCGATGAGTGCGGAAGGCTTCTCCGAAACCGGCCACACCGAATATCTCCAGCGGGAATTCGGGGCCGATGACGTGACTATGATCATGGTGAGCAGCCAAATCAAGATTGGCGTGGTGACGGGCCACATTCCCCTGCGGGACGTCCCCTCCAGCATCTCCAAGGAGCGCATCCTGGGCAAGCTCCGCATCATGAAGGCTTCCCTGCAGCGGGACTTCGGCATCACGGATCCCAAGATTGCCGTCCTGGGCCTGAACCCCCACTGCGGAGACGGCGGTCTGCTGGGCCACGAGGAGGAGAACATCATCCTCCCGGCCGTGCAGGAGGCCCAGAAGGAAGGCATCCAGGCTTTCGGTCCCTACTCCCCCGACGGCTTCTTCGGCCTGGGCAACTACAGCCGCTTTGACGCCACCCTGGCCATGTACCACGACCAAGGCCTGGCCCCGTTCAAGGCCCTGGCCTTCGCCGACGGCGTCAACTTCACCGCCGGCCTGCCCATCGTGCGCACTTCGCCGGACCACGGCACCGCCTACGAGATGGCCGGAAGGGACGAGGCCGATCCCCGTTCCATGATGAGCGCCATCTACACGGCCATCGACATCTTCCGGAGCCGCCTCCAGTACGACACCCTCCAGGAAGGGAAAATGGGAAAATAAAGTATGAAAAAAACCGCTTTCGCCCTGATGCTTGCCCTCACCGCCTGCGCCCAGCCGGCCTCCACGCTGCTGGTGGGCACCTACTCCGACGGATTCTACGCCATGGACTACCCCTCCGGCGAGGTGATAGCCAAGGCCGATATGCCCAATCCTTCGTTCCTGGCCTTGGACGGAACGCGCATCTACGCGGTAAGCGAAATGCCCGACGAGACGGCCTCCGTCTGGGCCTGGCGCTTCGACGGCAACGGTTTCGAGAAACTGAACGTGCAGCCCACCGGCATCCCCACGGGCGGGGAAGACCCCTGTCACGTGGCCGTAGGGCAAGGCCGCATGGCCGTATCCAATTACAGCGGCGGCACCCTGGCGCTCTACCGCATAGAGGCCGATGGCCGCATCGCCCCCATGGACTCCCTGATTGTGAGCGGCACCGGCGGGCCGGACCTGAGCCGCCAGGCCACGCCCCACGTTCACTGCGCCGCTTTCACGCCAGATGGCAAACACCTGCTGTTCAGCGAGTTCAGCGCGGACGCCATCGGCCAGATAGATCTTACAGGCGGCATTTCCAATTACCGCACGGCCGCCCGGCTTCCGGCCGATTTCGGCCCCCGTCACCTGCTTTTTGACAAGGCCGGAACGCACTTTTACGTGATTGGCGAGCTCTCCGGAGACATCGCCGTCTTCGATTACGCGGACGGCACCCTCAGCGCAAAACAGGTCATAAAGGCCGATGAAACGGACGCCCGCGGCGCCGCCGACATCCACCTTTCCCCCGACGGAAAATACCTTTACGCCAGCCTCCGCCTCCGCAGCGACGGCATTGCCATCTTTGCGGTGAAGCCCGACGGCTCCCTGGAGAAAGCCGGCTACCAGCGCACCGGTCCCCATCCCCGGAACTTCCTGGTTACGGAGGACGAAGTTGTAGTGGCCTGCCGCGACAACGACTCCATAGAGATTTACAGACGCAACCCCCAAACCGGCCTGCTCACGGACACGGGACGCCGCATATCGGCCCCCAAGCCCGTTTTTGTGGCCCTGCAATAGCCCATGGTACCTCAGCTGGTGGACAAATACATCTTCCTGGTGCAGACCTTCGTAGAGGCCGGAGACGGCGGTCTCAGCTTCCCGGAGCTGCAGCGCAAGTGGGAAGACCGCTACGACGCGCCCTACCCGCGCCGCAGCTTCCTGAACCACCGGGCCGCCGTGGAAGAGGTGTTCGGGGTGGTGATCGGCTGTGACCGCAGCACCAACCGCTACCGGATAGACCGCAGCGAGAGCGCCGTGGACAAGCGCGAGGCCGTGGATTACCTGATTAACACCTTCACCGTGAACAGCCTCCTCACCCTGGGGAAGGAGCGTCTGAGCGGCCGCGTGGCCGTGGAGGACGTCCCCTCCGGGCAGAAGTTCCTGATTCCGGTGATGCAGGCCATGCTGGACGGCATCGTCCTCACCCTCTCCTACCGGAAATACCAGAGCACGCGCACGGACATAAGGACCGTGCGCCCCTACGCCGTGAAGGAATTCGAAAAGCGCTGGTACATGGTGGCCTACAGCGAGGAGGCCGGCATGCTGCGCACCTACGCCATGGACCGCATAACGGCCATCGAGCGCACGGAGCGGCGTTTTCAAATGCCCAAGGACTTTGACGTGGAGCGGCTGTTCGAGAGCAGCTACGGCATTTACCTGCCGGAAAAGGGGCAGGAGCCCGTGCTGGTGAAGCTCCGGGCCACCGAGCGCGAAGCCGCCTACCTCACGGACCTTCCGCTGCACCCCAGCCAGACGCGCATGGACGACGGAACCTTTGTGCTCCGCGTGATTCCCAATCCGGGCTTTGTGATGGAGCTTCTCCGCCACGGAGACCGCTTGGAGGTTCTGGAACCCCGGAGCCTGAGGGAAACCCTTGCCCAAGAACTCAAAAAAGCATCCCAAATATATGAACCTTAAACAATTAGCGCTGACGGCAGCCGTAGTGGCCGTCGCAGCCTGTCAGAACAGTCAGATGAAACCGCAAGAAGGATACATCGGCCCTTCCTCCATCCAGGTGGCCGATGGCCGCATGACCCCCGAAGTGCTCCTGGCGCTGGGCCGCCTGAGCGACCCCCAGCTCTCCCCCGACAAGAAAACCATCCTGTACGGCGTGAGCTACACGGACATCGCCTCCAACCGCAGCGTACGCAACCTTTTCACCGTTCCCGTGGAAGGCGGTGACCCCACCCAGCTCACGATGGACGGGAAAAGCATCTCCTGCGCCCGCTGGAGCCCCGACGGAAAATCCATCTTCTTCCTGCAGGGCGGCAAGCTCTTCGAGGCCCCCTATACGGACGGAAAACTGGGCAAGCGCATCCTGAAGGCCGATATCCCCGGCGGCATGGAAGAGTTCACCCTCTCCCCCGACGGCAGCCAGCTCATGTATGTTGCCAATGTCCACAGCGCCGTGGAAGTGCCCTCCGACACGGACCCGATGCTGGACAAGGCACAGGCGTATGCCACGGAAGACCTCATGTACCGCCACTGGGACCACTGGGTAACGGAAATCCCGCATACCTATGTGGCCGCCCTGGGTAACGGTGTCATCACCGAAGGAATGGACATCCTGGGAGGAGAAGACGTGAAGTTCCAGCTGCCCAACGGCCCCTTCCCGGACATCACGGACCTTGCCTGGAGCCCCGACGGCCGCTTCATCGCCTACGCCTGCAAGAAGCTGGAAGGCAAGCAGTACGCCTTCTCCACCAACACCTGCATCTTCATCTACTGCCCCCTCACCGGGGAAACCACGCAGCTCACCTTCACCGGCGGCTACGACACCAAACCCGCCTGGAGCCCCGACGGCAGGCAGCTGAGCTGGCTCTCGATGGCCCGTGACGGCTACGAGGCCGACAAAAACCGCATCATGGTGGCCGACGTGGTCTATAACGACAGCGAGGAAGGCCAGGGAAGCAACCCCTCCATTGAAAACGTGCGCGAGCTAACGTCCAACTTCAAATATACCGTGGACGCCGCCCGCTGGGCCGATGACAGCAAGTCCCTGTACTTTGCCGCCTGCACGGAAGGAATCGGCGCCCTCTATAACGTGATTCCCGGCAGCGAGCCCGAGCGCCTGACAGCCGACACCCTCTGGTTCGACATCGACTGCCCCTTCGGCGTACTGCAGGACGGAACGCTCCTGAGCGCCTACTGCTCCATGGACTTCCCCACCGAGCTGGTGGCCCTGAGCGGCAACAGCCTCCGCCAGATTACCTTCGAGAACCAGCACATCCTTTCCCAGCTGGACAGCCACGAGACGGAAGCCCGCTGGCTCACCACCGTGGACGGCAAGAAGATGCTCACCTGGGTGCTGTACCCGCCCCAATTCGACCCTTCCAAGACCTATCCGGCCATCGAGATGTGCGAAGGCGGCCCGCAGAACACCCTGTCCCAAGGCTGGAGCTACCGCTGGAACTTCCTGCAGATGTGCCACCAGGGCTATATCGTGGTACTTCCCAACCGCCGCGGCACCACGGCCTTCGGCCAGGAATGGTGCGAGCAGATTTCCGGAGACTACTCCGGCCTCAACATGCAGGACTACCTCACCGCCGCCCGCAACATCAAGGCCGAGCCTTACGTGAGCGGCGTAGCGGCCGTGGGAGCCTCTTACGGCGGCTACAGCATCTATTACCTGGCCGGCATCCACGGTGACACCTTCGACTGCTTCGTGTCCCACGCCGGCATCTTCAACGAGGAGCACATGTACTACACCACCGAGGAGATGTGGTTCACCAACTGGGACAACGGCGGACTGGAAGAATACGCCTACACGCCCGGTCAGACAGGCCCCGCCGGCGACGGCAAAACCTTCGGCGGCCTACGGCAGGGCGGTTCTCCCTGGAGCAAGCTGCCCAAGACGCAGAAGCATTACGCCCACTCCCCGCACAAGTTGGTGGAGAACTGGCATACGCCCATCCTCTGCATCCACGGCGGCATGGACTTCCGCGTGCCGGTAGAGCAGGGCATGGCCGCCTTCGCCGCCGCCCAGTACATGGGCGTGCCCTCCAAGCTCATCGTCTTCCCCACGGAGAACCACTGGATTTTACAGCCGCAGAACGCCCTGTACTGGCATCGCAGCTTCTTCGACTGGGTGGACCGGTGGATGAAATAACTTCCTCCTTACAAGTCCCTCCCCCGAGGGGAGGGGTTTCGGGAGGGGGTAACGTGAATATAACGGATTATTCACGAAATTCGTGAATAATCCTTGGTCTGGTACTTGTCCCGTTGCAGTTCTGTGAGCAGCGGGGCATTTTTTTGTTCCTGCAGGGTGGGGTCCAGGTCCAGGACATGCTGGGCATAGGTGCGGGCATCGGAGAGGATGAGCCCGT
>CAMOKK010000068.1 GCA_946617545.1 uncultured Bacteroidales bacterium
ATCAACGACTCCAAGGCCACCAACGTGGACAGCGCCTGGTATGCCCTGGAATGCCAGAAGAAACCCGTGGTGTGGATTGTAGGCGGTACCGACAAGGGTAACGACTACAGCGTGCTGAACGAGCTGGTGAAAGAGAAAGTGAAGGCCATCGTCTGCCTGGGCAAAGACAACAGCAAGATTCACGCTGCCTTCGAGAAGATGGTCCCCGTCATTGCCGATACCCTGAGCGCCGACGAGGCGGTTCAGAAAGCATCCGAACTGGCCGTTCCCGGCGACGTGGTGCTCCTGAGCCCCTGCTGCGCCAGTTTTGACCTGTTTAAAAACTATGAGGACCGCGGCGAACAGTTCAAGGCCGCCGTCCGCAAACTGTAAGGCGCCATGCAGGAGGAGAAAACCCAAACCCATTTCCTGGGCTACCTGGCCCAGCTGATGGACCGCTTCACGGGAGACAAGGTAATTTTTCTGATTGCCCTGTTCCTCATGCTCATCTCCGTGGTGTCCGTCTTCTCCTCTACCCCGCGCCTGGTGGACGAAACCCACGGCATAGACCGCGTGTCCATCATGGTGAGCCAGCTCAAGGTGGTGGCCGTCGGTTTCGGCATTATCCTGGCCCTGTACTTCTTCGGGCGGCAGAGCTGGTTCCGCTCCCTGTCCAAATGGGGCTTCGCGGTCAGTTTCGCGCTCCTGCTCATCCTGGTGCTGAACCTGAACCTGGGCTTCGTGCGGGCCGGAGAAATCAACGGCGCCCGCCGCATCCTGCTGATACGCGGCTTCCAGCTCCATATCTATGAGTATATCAAACTGTTCATGGTGATGTACATAGGCTGGGCGCTGGACACCTTCAAGGAGCACGGCTTCGTATGGGCCCCGCGCCTGGCAGAGCGCTTCCCCCGCCTGGCCTTCCTGGAAAAGGACGGCTGGCAGAAGGTGACATACATCTACGCCCCCATCGCAACAGTTTGCCTGATGGTGATGATGGGGTCCAACTCATCGGCCCTTTTCATGGGCATCATCATGGTGCTGATGGTGCTCATCGGAGGACTGGACGTGAAGGACATCGGCATCTTCGGCCTGTTCATCACCATAGCGGTGGGCGGCCTTTTCGCCTCCTACAAGGCCGGATGGCTGGAAGGAAGCCGATTTGGAACCGCGATAGGCCGAATTACCCAGGACGACGACGCCACCATGCAGATTCTCCTCCATAGCAAACGCGAATCTACCGAGTGGGTGAAGGCCCGCGGCAAGCTGGACCAGCCCGTCGGGGCCCTGCTGGCCATCAAGGAAGGCGGCCCCCTGGGCAAGGGAATCGGCAACAGCACCCAGAAATACCAGGTGCCCGTCATCTTCGGAGACTATATGTTCAGCTTCATCGTGGAAGAGACGGGGCTCTGGGGAGCCCTCATCCTCATCATGCTGTACTTCAGCCTCTTTGCCCGAGGCACGCTGGTGGCAAAGATGTGCGACAATTACTATGACAAGATTATCGTGGCCGGACTCATTATCCTGGTCACGGGGCAGGCCTTCATGCACATGTGCGTGAACGTACACATGCCCTTGGTGCCCCAGACGGGGCAGACCCTCCCGCTGGTGAGCCACGGAAGCAATGCCTTCCTGGTATTCAGCGTGGTATTCGGCATCCTGGTGAGCATCTCCAAGGACGCCGCGGAGAACATGGCCCGCAAACAGGCCCAGTTAAGGGCCGAGGCCGAAAACAGTTGGACCCAAGACAGTACCCGATAATGGAATACAAAGCTATCAGCGTCATCATCAGCGGCGGCGGCACGGGAGGCCATATCTTCCCGGCCGTATCCATCGCAAACAAACTCAGGCAGTTGAACCCCGACAACCGGATTCTCTTTGTGGGAGCCGAGGGGAAGATGGAAATGGAAAAGGTTCCGGCCGAGGGATACGACATCGTCGGCCTGCCCATCGTGGGCTTCCAGCGCCAGCTGAGCATGAAACATCTGCTGAACAATCTCAGCGTTCCCTTCCGCGTGGCGGGCAGCGTGCTCCAGGCCCGGAAGATTGTGAAGGACTTCGGCCCCGACGTGGTGGTGGGCGTGGGCGGCTATGCCAGCGCTCCCCTGCTGTGGGCGGCCACCGGCATGAAGATTCCCGCCGTAATTCAGGAGCAGAACGGTTTTGCGGGGCTCACCAACAAACTGCTGGGAAACCGCGTGCAGAGCATCTGCGTGGCCTATGAAGGCATGGAGAAGTTCTTCCCCAAGGAGAAAATCGTAATGAGCGGCAACCCCATCCGCGAGGTCCTGTCCCGCCCGGCTACGGAAGAGCAGAAAACTCAGGGACTGTCTTACTTCGGGCTCACTCCGGAAAAGAAGCACCTGCTGATTGTGGGCGGAAGCCTGGGAAGCGGCACCCTCAACCGTGCCATGCAGCATTGGATTCAGGACGGCTGCCCGGAAGGAGAAGACGTGGAGGTAATCTGGCAGTGCGGAAAATACTACAAGAAAGACATCGACGCCTTCATGGAGGCCCACTCGGAGGTGGAGGGAATCAAGCACTACGACTTTATCGGCCGGATGGACCTGGCCTATGCCGCGGCCGATGTGGTTGTCTCCCGCAGCGGCGCCAGCACGGTCTCCGAGCTCTGCGCCATGGGCAAGGCCACTGTGTTCGTGCCCTCCCCCAACGTGGCCGAAGACCATCAGACGCACAACGCCATGGCCCTGGTAAGGAAAGAGGCCGCCATGCTGGTGAAAGACAACGAGGCCATTGACGAGCTCCTGCCCACAGCCATCGCCCTCCTTCACAGCCCGGAGCGAAAGGAGAAACTGGAGAAAAACGCCCAGGCCATGGCACTCACCCAGGCGGCGCAGGTAATTTGTGACGAGATTTATAAATTGGTATGAAAAACGTATACTTCATAGGAATCGGGGGCATCGGCATGAGCGCCATCGCCCGCTACTTCAAGTTCAAGGGTTATGAGGTGGCCGGTTACGACCGCACCCCCTCCGACCTCACGGCCCGGCTGGAGGCCGAGGGCATCCCTGTCCATTATGAAGACCGCCCCGACCAGATTCCGGCCGACAAACAGGAAACGCTGGTGGTATACACCCCCGCCATCCCCTCCGACCTGGGAGAACTGCGGAAAGCGATGGATGAGGGCTACCTGGTGCTCAAACGCTCCCGTACGCTGGGAGAAATCACCAAGGGACAACACTGCTTGGCCGTTTCCGGCACCCACGGAAAAACCACCACTTCCACCCTGACGGCGCACATCCTCACGGAATGCGGCGAGGGCTGCAGCGCCTTCCTGGGCGGCATTTCCCGCAACTACGGCACCAACCTGCTCATGTCCAAGAACAATACGGTGGTGGTGGAGGCCGATGAATTCGACCGTTCCTTCCTCCAGCTCTATCCGGAGATTGCCGTCATCACTTCGGTGGAGGCAGACCATCTGGACATCTACGGAGACTACGCCCATGTAGTGGAGGCCTTCCGCGCCTTTGCCAGCCAGGTAAGCGGCACCCTTATCGTGAAAAAAGGCGCCCCCGTGGACCAGTCCCATACGAAGGCGAAAGTCTATACCTATCATTATACGGACGCCCAGGCCGATTTTTACGCTATCGGCCCCAAGGCCGATGCGCTGGGACATTTCCACTACGACCTGCACTACCCCGGCGGCATCCTCAGGGGTATCCGCGTGGGAGCGCCCGGCTGGGTGAATGCGGAAAACAGCATCGCCGCCGCGGCCATCGCCCTCAGCTATGGCATTGAGCCGGAGAAGGTGAAGACTGCCATCGGCACTTTCGAAGGCGTGAAAAGGCGCCTGGAAGTGCATCTGAACACCCCTCACCTCTCCTACATCGACGACTACGCGCATCATCCCACGGAGCTTTCCAGCGCCATCGCCTCCATGCGCGAGATTTTCCCCGGCCGCAAGCTCACGGCCATCTTCCAGCCGCACCTGTATACCCGCACAAGGGATTTTGCCCCCGACTTTGCGAGGGCCCTGTCGGCCGTGGACAAACTCATCCTCCTGGACATCTACCCGGCCCGCGAGGAGCCCATCCCCGGTGTAAGCTCCGAGATGATTTTCAAGGACGTGACCGCCCCTGAGAAGGTGCTCCTGAAAAAGGAAGAACTCATGGATTACCTGGCCGACGAGCCCCTTGACGTGCTGGCCACCTTCGGAGCCGGAAACATCGACCGTTATATCGATCCCATTACCGACCTCTTGAAAAAAAGGCTGTGAAAAAAATATATCGTTATATCCTGGGCGCCCTCGTCGTGCTCTCCTGTGCAGCCGTCTGGATCCTTACTTCCCGGATGGCCCATCGGGAGCTGGCCGCGCGTACCTGTCAGGGGAAGGGCAAGCTGCAGGTGACGGTAACGGATTCTTCGGAGCGCCGCTTCGTGGCCAAGGCCGATGTGCAGGACTGGTTGGAGAAAGAATACGGGGCCTATGCCGGCCTGCCGCTGGACAGCGTAGACCTTCACCGGATAGAGAAGATTATCTCCGCCCACAGCGCCGTGAGGGACTGCGAGGCCTGGATTACGGACGACGGGGTGCTGCACGTGCAGCTGTGCCAGCGGCAGCCCGTCCTCAAACTGGACAACGGGCAGAACGCCTGCTACGCCGACGCTACGGGTTACCTCTTCCCGCTTCAGTCCCGGGGAAGCGTAGATGTGCCGGTGGTGAGCGGGACGCTTCCCGTCAAGCTGGAAAGAGGCTACAAAGGCTACCTGCAGGACCAGGGCCAGTCCCTCTGGCTCAGCCGCATCATCGGCATGGTGCTTTATATGAAAGGGACCGTCTGGGAGCAGGACATAGACCGGATTCGTGTCCAGGCCGACGGTGAAGTACGGCTGTATCCGGTGGAAGGAAAGGAAGAATTCCTCTTCGGCCCGCCCGTAAGGATAGAAGAAAAATTCCGGCTGCTCACGGCCTATTACCGCAGCGTGGTCCCGTCCAAGGACCCGGGATACTACAAGACAGTGGACCTGAGATACCGGAAACAAGTGGTTTGCAAAAAATAAAAACAAAGATATATGGAAGAAAAATACATTGCCGCCATTGATTTGGGCAGTTCCAAATTCGGCATTTGTGTTGCGCGGATAACCGGAGAGGACGTCCAGATTGTGTATTACAAGCAGACTCCCTCCGACGGCATCCGTTCCAGCATAATCGCCAATCCCATGAAAGCCTCCCAGAAGCTGAAGGAGGCCATCCAGGAAGCAGAGAAGGAACTCATGATCAAGATTCTCCAGGTGGTGGTGGGAATGCCCCGGGCCGAAGTGGACCAGGTAACCGCATCGGCCCGGGTGGAACGCTCCACTCCGGACGAATACATCACGTCCGAGGAAGTGGCCACCCTCAAGTCCATCGCCCTGGAGACCTATCCCCTGGATAATCCCGAAAAACAGATTATCTACGGGGCCGTGGCCCAGTCCTTCTCCATCGACAACGATATCCAACTGGTGGAAGACGATGTGGTGGGTACCCTCTCTTCCAGCCTGGAAGGCAACTTCAAGGTGTTTGTGGGCAGCCGGACGGCCACCACGGCCCTGGATAAAATCTTCAACCAACTGGGCATTGCGATTGCCAAGAAATACTTCCTGCCGGGAGTAGTGGCACGCACCGTCCTCACGGACGAGGAACGCTCCAGCGGCGTGGCCCTGGTGGATGTGGGGGCGGGCGTAACATCCGTGGCCATTTACCACGGCGGCATCATGCGCTACTACGCCTCCATCCCCTTCGGCGGCAAGGTGGTGACCGGAGACATCCGGACCGAATGTTCCATCTCCGAAGACCTGGCAGAGAAAATCAAGAAGCGCTTTGGCGCCTGCATGCCCGGCAAACTGGCCACTTTGAGTGAAAAGGTTCTGCAAATCCGCACCACCGACCCTTACAAGGAGGTTCCGGTGCGCTACATTTCCGAAATCATAGACTGCCGCTGCCGGGAAATCGTGGAAGCGGTCCTCTACTACATCCAGCAAAGCAACCTGCAGAACAACCTGCGCAGCGGCATCGTCGTAACGGGAGGCGGAGCGGAGCTGGTCAACTTCGTCACCCTCTTCAAGGAGATGTCCGGCTATGAGGTCCGCAAGGGCTATCCCCGCTTCATGTTCTCCGCCCCGATGGGAAGCGGCGTCTACTCAACCGCAGCCACATCGGCCCTGGGCATGGTGCTGGCGGCCAAGGACGACCGGCTGCCGGACTGCGTGAGCCTGCCCCAAAAGGAGGAAGTAATTCCGGAAGAGGAGCTGGTAGACCTGGAGGTGACGGAAGAGACACCCCTTGCCAACAACGTCACCGACGAAGAAATGGAAAGCGGCCACACCGGCAACCTGATTTCTCCGGAAGAGTTTGGCGAGGCCGTGAAGAAAGAGAAGAAGAGCCGCACCGTGAAGGTTAAGAATCCCAGTTTCATGAGTGTCGCATGGAAAAAGATGAAGGACAGCATGAGAAGCGGTGCGCTCAAGATTTATGACGACGCCACCCGGGAAGATAACGAAAACATGGAGGAGAAATAGTTATGAGTATCGACTACAACAAGCCCATCGTTCCTACCGACTGGAACGACGAGAATGCCATCATAAAGGTAATTGGTGTAGGTGGCGGCGGATGCAATGCCGTCAACTACATGTACCGCCAGAATATCCAGGGTTGCAGCTTTATCGTATGCAACACCGACGCGCAGGCCCTTCAGATAAGCGAGGTACCCGTGAAGATTCAGATGGGTCAGAACGGACTGGGAGCCGGCACGGACCCCACCGCCGGACGCAACGCAGCCATAGAGAGCCAGGACGAGATTGCCCGCAAGGTGCTGGACTGCGGCACCAAGATGCTCTTCCTCACCGCCGGCATGGGCGGCGGCACCGGAACGGGAGCCTCCCCCGTCATTGCCAAGATGGCCAAGGACCGGGGCATCCTCACCGTAGCCGTGGTCACCATCCCCTTCAAGAACGAAGGCAACGAAAGCCAGTCCAAGGCGGTGGACGGCATCCATGAACTGGAAAAGAACGTAGACAGCCTCCTGATTATCAACAACGAAAAGCTGTACCAGTTCTTCGGCGACACCCTCATCCAGGAAGCCTTCCCCAAGGCCGATGAGGTGCTGGCCACCGCCGTCAAGGGCATTATCGAGGTGATTACCAAACCCGGCTACATCAACGTGGACTTCCAGGATGT
>CAMOKK010000069.1 GCA_946617545.1 uncultured Bacteroidales bacterium
CACGCAGAGCAGCCGTTGTGTCGCGCTGAACGGCCGTGGAGTCGGCAAGGGTGGCGAGAGAATCGGCCTGGGCCTTTTTGATAGCCTCAAGCTCTTTACGGAGGGCCTCCGTGCGTGCACGCTCTTGCTCCGCCACAATAGCCAGGGAGTCCCGGATGGCTATGTCACGGTGAATCTTGCCGATATGGCCGGGGAAGTAATCCTCCGTCTGCACAAAGACGGCATGCGGGCGGGCCAGGTAGGCCATGCGCTCACTCCGGCGGGGTACCAGGGCGGTCACATCCAGCGGGGAGGAAGGACGGCGATCCGGGTCCCAGCGGAAGCCCTTGAGGGTTTTGTCCTCTTCCGGCAGCTGCACGGTGGGATAGCCGTCGTTCTTGGGATTGTCGTAGTAATAAATGCGCTCCATCTGCCCGCCCGAAAACGTGGCATAAATCATCTTGGATTCCACTTTGTTCACCGTGGCCAGGGCCCCGTTCTCCTCCAGGTAGAAGAGGGAGGAAGCTCCGCCCAGGGCGTCGAAGCGTGTGAGGGCGTTGGTGGAGTCAAAGTAGGCCACCATCTCCGTTCCGCGAATCTGGTCGTAGGCGCCGGCGGCCTCCTCTATGGTGATGAAGGCGTTGGACAGCAGGTGGGCCCGCTGCATGCGCTTCTCCTTGATAACCACGTACATGCTGTCAGAGGCATACTGGCGGTTGCCCTCGTTGTAGAAAATGGGGTTCTTGTACAGGCGGGCCAGGGAGTCCAGGTCTGTGTAAGTGAGCGAATCGGAAGCCATCTGCATGTTGCGGCGGAACATGCGCACGTTGCCGGAGCCCCAGACGAAGTTAATCTTGGTGGTGTCGGGCGGAGGCGGAAGGGTGTCTGCGGGGGCCGTCGGCGAGGCGGTGGAATCGGCCGGGGCTTCCGGCTCTGCCTGCGGCTTTTCTTCCTGCGGCTCCGGCTCCTGAAGCTTTCCGGCCTTGCGGGCCGCCTCTTTCTCCCGCTGTTCGCGGATGGCACGGGCGGCTTCCGCCGCGGCCAGCTCGGGGTTGTTCTTGGCGGCTTCGGCCGCAGCCTGGGCGGCCGCCTCGGCGGCCTTCTTGCGGTATTCCATCACCGGGTCTCCGGAAATGTCCTTCAGGCGGGTCCGGGCATCGGCCACCCAGGCGTCGGGAACGTCACAGCGGCGGATGGCGCGGGAAAGGAGGATATCGGCCCCTATATAGATGGAGTCCCTGTTTTCTTCCTCTTCGGTGACGGTCATGACGGCAGGATCGCGGGTCATCCGGATTTGGGAAAGGGAGTCCGTGTATTCCATCTTTCCGGCCAGGCCGAAGACATTGCGGGTGGTGTCCATGATTTCCACGTTCCCCAGCATGACCACGTCTTTTGTGAAGCGGGAATAGTAGAGGGAGTCGCACCAGACTTCCTGGTCCTCGGTGAGGGCGTGTACCTTGCGGCGGAAGAAGAACAGCTCGCGGGGGCGGTCGTACCAGCCGTCGTTGGCGCTCAGCATCTCCTTGCCCTGCCACATGTCCGTTCCGTAGCCGAAGTAGGCGGTGGACAGGTCGGAGCGGTATTCCAGGCGGGAGGTCTTGATGAAGGTGGTGTCCAGGTACATGTTCACCTGGTCGTTGAACACGAAGAGGCGGGCCTTGGAGTCGTAGGTGCCGTAAATGCTTTCGATAACCTGGCCGTCCTTGTCACGCATGGCGCCGCCGCCGGAGAAAATGGCCACGGAGTCCTTGGTGTTATAGTCCAGGTAACGGGTGCGGAGGGTGTTGTGGTCGGCGTCTTCCAGCTGCACCAGGTCTCCGCGGAACTTGGCCATGTTGTCGTCCACCACGTACTGCAGGGTGTTGGAAGAAAGCTGGGTGTTTTCCTGGATAATCTGCACATGGCCCGTGGCGTCGATGATGTTGGTCTGGACGTTCCAGAGGGCCGTGTCGCAGAGAAGATAGGTGTTGTTATGCAGGAATTTGGCGGGGCCCACCACCTTGCGGAAGCTCTGCCCGTCCTTCTCGATGAGCTGGGCGCTCCGGGAGCTCAGGAGATAGACTTTCTGATTGTCGCGGGCCTCCTGGGGACGGGGGCTATAAGCCAAAGCCGCCGCTGCGAAAGGCAGCAGCAGCACGGGGATAAACCATTTATGAGAGCCCCTCAGAATCACTGTTTGTGGGCGTTCCAGACGTCACGGGTGAATTCGCACTGGGAGAACAAGGGGTCTATCACAATGTAGGTTCCCTTGATTTTCTCTTCCAGGAACTTGTCTACGGCCTCCTGCTGTTTGATGGCGGTCACACTCTCCAGAATCTGGGTGTAGTCGTTCTCAAAGGTAGCGGTGTGGGCGGGCAGAATCTTGTCCACCTTCACAATCTTGTATACCAGGTTGCCCTGCCGGCCCTGGAGATAACCCTCGTTGTCGGCCGATTCCACGGGTTTGGAGATTTCCCCTTCCTTGAGGTCTTTGATGGCGGCATAATCGGCCGGCTTCAGCTGGTCTATCTCGAAATAGGCCGATCCGGTGGAAGGGTCTGCCATCTGGCCGCCGTTGGTGCGGGTGGCAGGGTCTTCGGAGAAGAAGCGGGCGGCCAGCGAGAACTCGATTTCACCGGCCTCAATCTGGGTTTTCAGGCTGTCCAGGGTGTGGAAGGCCTTTTCGCGGTCCTGGACGGTGTACTGCGGCTTAATCAGGATATGGCGGGCGTTGAACATGTCTCCCTTCTTCTCTATCACTTCGATGATGTGGAAGCCATCGGGCGTTTCCACAATCTGGGAGATGACACCGGGGCGGAGGGCCATGGCGGCGTCCGAGAAGGCCGGCCAGAAGATGGACTTGGAGGCCATGCCCAGCTCGCCGCCGCGGCGGGCGCTGCCCGGGTCTTCGGAATAGATGCGGGCCAGGGTGGAGAACTTCTCTCCGTTCATGATGCGTTCCCGCAGGCTCAGGAGCTTTTCACGCACCAACACGGCAGCCGCCTCGCGGTCGGGGTAGATGCAGATCTGGCTCAGCTGATACTTCACAGGTACCATAGGAAGGTCCTGAGGGTCCGTTTTCTTGATGTACTCCTGTACGTCGAAGGGCGTCACCTCGGAGATTTTGCTGGCTACGTTGAAGCGTTCCTGCTCCGTGAGGCTCTGCTCTTCCAGGGCCTTGCGCCACTCCTGACGAAGCTTGAAGAGGGGCTTGCCGAAGTATTTCTCCATCTCCTCGTCTCCGCCCAGCTGGGTGCGGAACCAGTCTATGCGCTGGGACAGGTTGCTTTCCACCATGTCGGACCCTACGGTAAGGGAGTCTATGCGGGCCTGCATAAGGAAAACCTTGCTTTCCATCATCTGCTGCAGGATTTCGCAGCGGAGGTCTTTGTCGCTGGAAGAGCCGCCGGCCCTCCGCTGCTGCACTTCCGATTCAATGTCTGACAAGAGGATGGTTTCTCCACCCACGATGGCCACCGTCTTGTCTGCCACGCCCCTGTACTTCTGGGCGTTCAGGGGGAGGCAGGCAGCAAGGAGCCCGGCCGCCACCACTACAAAGCTATTTTTCATTTTCATAAATCACAAACTTGTTGTTGCGCAAGGCATCTTCCATGAGGCTTTTCTCCAAACTCTCCTCCAAGTCATGCTTGCGGGCGCTCAAAAGAATCTCCCGGATTCTTTCCTGGCAGTATTCCAGCGGGGCTGTCTTGCCTTCGGGAACCACCTCCGCCACAAAAATCACATGTTTGTTGCCGGCCTCATCCTCCGTTTCCACGAAGGGTTTCCTGGCCGACAAGCCCTTCACCCCCTGCACCAGCGTCCGGTACTCCACCCCGGCGTCGCGGGCCAAGGAGAGGGCATCGGCCCAGGTGTCGGCCTGGTCTACGTATTTGAGGGCCACGGAGGAAGCCAGGGAATCCACTTCCATCACCTCCATGTCGTCGTCGGAGGAGATTTTCTCCTTGATGACTTTGAGGATGCGGGCATCGGCCGGGATAATCAGATAGCGGGCCTTGAGCACCGGACGCTCCAGACGGAAGCGCTCCGGGTTGTCCTGGTAGTAGCGGTCAATCTCTTCCGCCGTTACCAGGGTGTCCAGGCGCTGACGGATGTAGAGCTGCTCATAACGGTATTTGATGAGGTTCTTCCGGTATTCTTCCAGCTCCGCGCTCACGTCTTTCTCCTGCTCGGAGAGCTGCTCTTCGGCCATGTCCATCAGGAGGATATCCTGAGCCCAGGACTGGATGTACTGGCGGGCCAGGGCACAGCTGTCTTCCGAACTTACGCCGGCGGGGATATAGCTTTCCAGCTGGCTGCGGTGAAGGCGCTGGTTGCCCACCTTGGCCACCACTTCCCCTCCGAAGAGCTCACTGGTGGTTTCCTGCAGCCGGCTCACGGCCTTGCAGGACGCCAGGCTCAGCAGAATCAGAACTCCTATGTATGTTTTCCCTTTCATCTATCTTGCAAAGATACTAATTTTTTGAGCATTTCCATCAGGACAGGGCGCACCTGCGAGGCGCCCACGAGGGCATTGTTGGTGAGGATGGAGAAAGTGACCGCCGGCTTGCCGTCCGTGCCCAGGATATAGCCGGAATAGCAGAGGGTGCCTCCCAGGGAGCCGCTTTTCATGCGAACCCGTTCGCAGCCGGGGAAACGAATCATGGACAGGGTTCCCTCGCCGGGCTTGGGAAGGGAGGCGAGGAAAGCCGGGAAGGCCGGGCTCGCCTGCATGGCCTCCAGGAAGGAGACCATCCACTCCGCCGTCACATAATTGGAGCGGGAGAGCCCGCTGCCATCGGCAAATTCTACCTGGTCCAGTTTGAGCCCCAGGTCCCTCAGGACCTCGCTTTCCGCCACCAAGCAGCTGTCGTACACGGCTATGCCGCTGGCCTTTTCTCCCATGGCGCGGAGCATGCTTTCCGCGTAGAAATTGTCGCTTCTCTCGTTGGTGATGCGGGCGATATCGGCCAGGGTGGGACTCTCCGTAAAACCTATCTCCCGGGGCTTGCCGGCCTTTTCCAATTCCACGAAGTCCGAGCCCTGGATGTATCCGGCCCGGCTCACATGGGCATAGCCGCCGGTGACTTCCCAACCGGTGTCCTTGAGGTTTTTCCAGAAGTAATAGGCGCAGGTGAGGTCTCCGTATTTGTTGGAGGTGTTTTCCGTCTTGGGCTTTCGGTCTATGGCAAAAGTGCCGCGCATCTGGGCATAGGGGGCCAGGTCTGTGGTAAAGAGGTACAGGCTGTTGCCGCTGCCCTTGGGCCCGGTGATGCCGAAGTTGCTCACTTGCAGCCAGGGGGTTTCGGGATAAGTCTGGGTAAGGCCGATGGGTTTCCCCACCTCCGTGGCCCGCACGTCCATGTCTATGGTGTTTTCGTAGAAGCAGAGGGCGTTGCCGCCGGTGCCGTAGTAGGTGCCGGTGTCTTCATAATCCCAGGAGGTGTGCTCCAGGTGGCCTTCGTAGGCGCTTCCGTCTCCGATGATGCGACCGTGGATGCGCTCGATGCCGTTGCTCCTGAGGATGGTTTTCCACTTCCAGAAAAGGGCGTCCGGCTTCAGGGCGATAGAGTCCTGCGTGCCCGTGGTGGGGTCTCCCCCGCCGATGATGTAAAGGTCTCCCTTCAGGGTGCCGTCTTCAACGGTGCCGGTGTAGCCCAGGCCGGTTTTGAAGCGATAGGCCGGGCCGAAGGCATGCAGTGCCACGCCGGTGGTGACCAGTTTGCGGTTGGAGGCCGGCATCAGGCGTATGCCCGGGTTGTGGCTGGCCAGCACATGGCCGGCGGCGTCCTGGGCGTAAACGGCCCAGGAAGAGCCTTTGAGGGGCTCCCGTGCGGCGGCTTCATTCACGTATTGCTGGGCAGCATTTTGTGCCAGGGCGGCGCTCACGCCGAGGGCCAGGCCCAGAAAGATGCTTACGGTCTTTTTCATATTGCAAAAGTACAGCTTTTTCCGCATAAATAATGCCAGACTAAGAGTCTGTTTTGAAATGATTGATATTATTATTTTTGTGGAAATTTCCGAGGAAAATTTACCCCAAAGAGACATAAAGAATTTATTGATTTCTTTCAAAACAGACTCTGAGGGCATTCAGGGTGGAAATCATCTGCCCGTAATCCGAGGGGACTTTCCAGTATGTTTCCGGGAGGGTGACCGGCACGGTGCTGAAAGAGTCTTCCACCATGCCGGGCTTGGTGCACCAGAGGTAGTCCAGGCGGGGTTCCAGCAGTTGCGGGCGCTCACCCAGGCGAATCACGAACCGTAGCGTGAGGGCGGCCTCCAGGCGGGCCGGGAGATCGTTCTGGTTGGAAAGGGCGTTCCCCAGGGAGTAGAAAACCGGCACACCGCCAATCCACTGCACGTCCTGCACCACGTGCGGATGGGCGCCCACGATGGCGTTTGCCCCCTGTGCGACGAGCCAGCGGGCCATCTCTTCCTGGCGGGCGCTATGTTTTAGGGCATATTCTACGCCCCAGTGCGGGAACACCAGAATAACGTCGGCCTTGCTTCGGGCACGCTCCATCACGGGTTTCAGGGCCAGGGTGTCCATGCGCTGCACTTTGGGCCAGGCCTTGGAAGAGCCCAGGTTGGTGCCGTAGGTGAAATTCACGATGGCCACGCGGATGCCCTTCAGGGACAGAACGAGCGGGTTCAGGAGTGTGTCTTTCCCGGGCGTGTCCGCCATGCCCGTGTAGCGGATGCTCCGCGCTTCCAGTTCCCGGATGGTCCTTTCTGCGCCGGCGCTTCCCTTGTCCAGGATATGGTTGTTGGCGCTTAGCAGCACGTCGAAGCCCACCCTTGAGAGGTAGGCGGCATAAGCGTCCGGTCCGGAGAAGTTGGGGTAGCCGGACCAGGGCTTCCCGGCCAGGGGGAATTCCATGTTGCCTATGGCTATATCGGCCCCTTGGATATCCTTCTCAATGTGCTTGAAGAAGCCCTCGTAGCCGTTTTTGGCGGCATCGCGGATTACGGCACCGTGGCTCATGATGTCCCCCACCGCGTAGAGGGTGAGGGTGTCCGTAGGCGGCTGCGCCCGCCAGAACGCCGGCGGGAATTGCAGTCCCCCGGACTCCTCCGGAAGGCGCCGCTGGCCGAAACCTGTCAGTGGCAGCAGCGTCAGAAGCAGTATGAGCACCTTGCGCATACCACAAAG
>CAMOKK010000070.1 GCA_946617545.1 uncultured Bacteroidales bacterium
TGGTCCAGGTGCCACCAGAGGACAGCGTCGGGGCGGCGGTGCGCCACGCGGAACACGGCGCCTTCCACCTCGCCGTTCAGCTGGCGGGGAAGGGTGAGGGTGCTCCCGGATTCGGGATAGATGAAGGCCATGGCCTTAAGGGCCGATGAAGTTTTCCGTGCTCCGGTGTACTCCGGATGGTGGGGCTTGTAGTACCACTCCATGGCGGGCGGCAGCACAAACTCGCCGCTGCGGTGATAGGGACAGGGGGCGGTCTCCAGGCCTGTGGCCGGGATGAGCAGGCTCTCCCGCGGGCAGTTCTCCGTGGCCAGCATGCCGGAGGCCGGGCAGACGTCGGCGAAGACAGACTCCCGGTCGGGCATCTCGAACCAGCTGTCATCGGCCGGGAGCAGGTTCAGGATTTCAAAGAGCACCGGCCCGGCCGTGCGGGCGCCCGTGAGGCCAGGAACGCCGTGCCCGTCGGCATTGCCGGCCCATACGCCGATGGTCCAGCGCGGAGTCATGCCCACGGCCCAGGCGTCGCGGAAGCCGTAGCTGGTGCCGGTTTTCCAGGCGGCCTTGCGCACGGAAGAAATGAGCCGCCAGTCCAGTTCGTCGGGCCGGTTCACCTCTTTGAGGGCGTCTAATGTGTACCAGATGGCAAGAGATTCTTCGCTGCGCTCAGAATGACAGAAGGTTCTGGCGTAGGCGGCCGTAATCTCGTCCAAGCGGGCCTCGGCGCCGCCCAGGATGAGGGAAAGGCCGTAGTGCTCCGGCGCCCGGGTGAGGGTGGTAAGGCCGCTTCGCTGCAGCAGGGCATGGAACTTGGGCACGCCGTAGCGGCGCAGCAGAAACACCGAGGGCACGTTGAGGCTGCGGTAGAGGGCCTCGGAGGCCGGGACGGCGCCGTAGAACTGCCGGTCAAAATTCTGCGGGGCAAAACCGCCCAGGTTCACCGGAATGTCCGGCAGCAGGGTGTGGGGCAGGATGTTGCCCTCTGCCAGGGCGGCCTCGTAGAGGAAGGGTTTGAGGATGCTGCCGGTGGAGCGCGGACTGCGGGCGATGTCCACCTGCGCACCGGGCCGTTTGCGCCCGGCCGATGCATTCCCCACATAGGCCACCACCTGCCCGTCGGCATTGTCCATCACCACCACGGCCAGGTCTGCGATGCCCTCGGCCGCCAAATTGTCAGACATTCGGTCGGCCGCCGCCTGAACCGCCTTCTGCAGGGAAAAGCGCAGGCTGGTGCGGGTCCGCTTCCCGGCTGGCGCATTCTCTACATAGTGACTGGCCCAGGACGGCAGGGGCAGGGGTTCCCCGGGAAGCGGTTCCTCCACCGCCGATTGGTATGTTTCCCGGTCTATGTCTCCATGCTCCAGCAGGCGCCCCAGGAGCCGGTTCCGTTTGGCTTTGAGCTCTTCCCGCCCTTTTCCCATGTGCAGGGTGGAAGGGGCGTTGGGAAGTACGGCCAGGGTGGCCGATTCGGCCCAGGAAAGTTCTGCGGGCGGACGGCCGAAATAGCGCCAGGCAGCGGCCTCCAGGCCCACCACATTGCCCCCGAAGGGCGCGTGGGAGGCATAGAGCGAAAGAATCTGCCGTTTGGAGCAGCGAAGCTCCAGGCGGGTGGCCAGCACCGCTTCCACCATCTTTTGCCAGAGCGTGCGTTCCCTGCCCCGGCTCAGGCGAATCACCTGCATGGTGAGGGTGCTGCCGCCGCTCACCACGTGCCCGGCCTTCAGGTTCTGGACCAGGGCCCGGCCCAGCGCCACCGGGTTCACGCCCGGATGCCAGCGGAACTGGCGGTCTTCAAACTGGATGAGGGCCGTGGCAAAACGCTCCGGAACGCTGTCGCAGGGCGGAAAGCGCCACTGGCCGTCGGCCGCGATGCGGGCGCCCAGCAGCTCGCCTTCCGCGCTTTCCACCACGGTGGAGTAGCTCACGTCCCCAAACAGGTTCCGGGGCAGGCACAGCAGGTAGGCCAGCAGCAGAATGCCCGCTGCGAGCCTGCAGATTCTTCGCTTCCGCTCAGAATGACAACGCACGGCCGTTCATCTTACCGGTTCACCGTTACCGTTCCGGCGGCCGTGGAGGCGTTCACCACGGGCTCGTACAGGGCCTCGCACACGGTGGCGGGCAGTACGTACTTGCCTTCATAGGCGGCGCGCAGCTGCACCGTAAAGGTCTTGGAGCGGCCGGCAGGCAGGGCAAAGTACCAGCGCACGGCGGTGTCCCGGATGTCCTGGTGGTCGTAACCGCTTCCGGGGGCGCCGGAGAGCCGCTCGTTCACAATTTCCCAGCCGGAGGGCACGGTATAGCTCAGGGCCAGGTTCTCCAGGTCACGGCCCGCCTGTGCAGACTGCACTTTGAGCACGGCCGTAAAGCGGGTGCCCTGCTTGAGGGCGGCCGGGTTCACGGGGGCGCCGGAGGCATCTGTGTATTTCACCTCCAAAGACAGGCCGTTGGAGGCCGCCTGCCGGGCTTCGCGGGTGGTGGTGGACAGGGTAACGTACACCGGGCCGTTGCTGTCGTTGCGCAGAACGCCGTCGGCCAGCGAGGTTTTCACGTCCGTGGTGGGTACTTTCCGGTACAGGCGCCCGTAGGCCAGGGCGGCAAAGGCGGCCTCCTGCGTGGAAAGCGCGTGTTCCGGCACCCGGGCCATGGAGAGGGCTTCGGCCATGTTGCCGCAGAGCACCAGCGCCTCCATGGCGGCATAGCGGTCACGCTCCGCCCCGCCATAGGTGAGGTTGTAAGGCGTATATTCCGGGAATTCGCGCGAGGTTCCTTCCAAAACGGCGGTGGCGGTGGCGCCCTTGCCGCTGAGGGCATAGGCGCTGGAGAGCAGCCACCGGGCCTGGGAACTCAGCTCACCGGCCTCCCTGAGGCGGTTCATGCCGGAAAGCGCTGCCTCCCCGGCCACGGCCAGGCTGTAGAGCCGGAAGGCTTCGTCGGCCTGGGAGAAAAGGGAACTGCCGGCCACGCGGTAGGCCTGTGAGAGCTTCTGCTGATAGGCCAGCCAGCTCCCAGTCACCCCTTCGTTCACCTCGAATCCGGCCCGGGCGGCCTGGGCCAGGAAGGTGCCGGCCATGGACGATACCCAGGAGTCGGAGCGGCCGCCGTCCCAGTAGGCAAAGCCTCCGTCGGCCTCCTGCCGGGCATACAGGCGCTTGACAATTTCCGGGATGAGCTCGCGGGCCTCCGCGGCATCGGCCTCGGAAAGCTGCGGCAGCAGGTTCACCATCACCAGGCCGCGGGCGCTCAGCTGCTCGGAGCAGTCGTAGGGGTAGTCCCGCATCTGCACAAAGAGGGCGTGCGCGTCGGGGGCGGGATAGCCGCTTATCTGCAGCTGTCCCTCGCCCACGCGGCGGCTCTCGCCGGCCTTGAGCGTAAAGCGCTGAACCCGGGTGAGCACCGGGTTCGGATTCACCACCTGGAGCGCAATTTCCTCCGAAGCCTTGTGCGAGGCTCCGCTGGCCGATACCCGGATATGCGCCACCCCTTCCTCTCCGGTGGCCTTGAGGTCAAAGTACACCAGCTGGTCGCCGGCCTTGTCAAAGCGCACGGTCTGGCTGCTTCCGGCCAGCTCTACCGGGCCGTCGGCCTCTATGCGCACGGTGGCTTCCCGCACGCTGTCCTCCAAGGCGAAGACATTCACCGGAACGGCCACCTGCTCGCCCACGGCCAGCTGGCGGGGCAGGGTAGTGAGCACCATGAGCGGAGACTGCACGGCAACGGTCTTTTCCGCCTTGCCGTAGGCGCCCTCGTGGGCGGCCACCACCATCACGCGCACACTGCCCACATACTGCGGCAGCCTCAGTTTCACCACGTCCGTGGCGCCGGCGGCCACCGTGCGGGGCTTCAAGGTCAGAACCACGGGGTTGAAGCGGTTGTCCTTGCGGGCGCTGCGAACGGCATCCTCGTCACCGCCGATAGCGGCCAGCGGCGTCAGCTTTCCGCCGAAGGCCCCAATCACCTGGTCGTACATGTCCCAGGTCTTGACGCCCAGGGCCTCGCTGCGGTACATCCGGCTCCAGGGGTCCGGCGTCTTGAAGGCCGTGAGGTCCAGCAGGCCCTCGTCCACCAGGGCCAGGGTATAGGTCATGGCCTTGCCGCTCTTCTCGGACACTTTAATGGTAAAGGCTTCCTCGGGATGCAGTTTGTCCGGCATGGACAGCACCGGCTGCAGGCGGGAGGCCGGGTCTTCCACCTTCACGCGCTGTACGCCGTACAGGCGGATGGGAAGGTCGTTGAGCGTGTTGCCATAGGGCTGCAGCAGGGTAATGTTCACATAGATGTTGGGGGCCATGTCGGGGGTGACGGTAAAGCTCCAGGGCGTGTCCTGGGCCGATAATTTCACCCATTCGCGCCTGAGCACGCCGCTTGCGTTCTCCAAGGAAACCAGGGCCCGGGCCCCTTCGGCGGCCGGAATGTACACCGTAGCCTGCTGCCCGGGGGCATAACTTTCCTTGTCCATGGAGAAACTGAGCATGGTGAGGGCTTCGGGGTCACGCCGGGCGGCGCGGCCGGCATAGTCGGGCCAGTCGATGAGCAGGGTTTGCCCGCTCACATGGCCGGATTCCGTGTCCCGCACCAGCAGCAGGTATCGGCCCCATTCCTCCTTGGGCACGTTCACTTCCACAAAGACGTCCTGCGTGGCCGATATCAACTTGCCGCTTTTCACCAGCTTCACGGAGGTTCCGTCCACGTACTCGTCTAAGCGGGCTTCGGTGCGGTTCCACCACCAGTTCCAGCCCACCTTATAGAAGGCGTATTCCAGCGCATGCCCCTTCACCGGGCGGCCCTTCGGGTCCACCACGGCTACGCCCAGCTTGTGGCTGCGGTCGGTTTCCAGGAAATCGGCCCGGATGTCTTTGATGCCCACGTAGGCCTGGTAGGGAGAGAAGGGGAGGGTCTGGGTGGTGAAGCTCTCGTCTCCGCCCTTTTCGTCCACGGAGGTGACCACGAAGGCTTCCAGCATGCCGGGCGCCTGGGCGGCCTCGGGAAGGCTCAGCTGCACGCGGGCCGTTCCGTTGCCGTCCAGCCAGGTGTCAAACAAGTCGCTCTGGGCTTCTTGGAACTGCGAGGCGGGGTTGTCGAAGCTATAGTCCTTGAACTCCGGGAAGGGAGAGCCCTTCATGCGGCGGAGGGTGAGCCGGGCGTGGGCCCGGGAACCGCCGGCCGCTCCGCCGGAGAGCCATTGGGCGCCAATCCGGGCCTGGGCGGCCTTGCCGGCTTCCAGCACCTCCGGATAATCGGCACTGATTTTAAGCCGATTGGGTTTGATGGTCTCTATGTGCAGCGTCTTTTGGAAGCTGCTGCCGCCGGCCTTGAACCAGGCGTTCCAGTAGCCGGTGGGGTCATCGGCCTGGGTGGGAATGTCAAAGCAGAAAAAGCCGTCGGTGCCTTTTTGCACCAATCGGGTGTGGAAGCGGCCTTCCGGGGTATAGACCTCCAGGGTTACCGGATGTCCGGCGGGGAGGTTCCTGCCCTTGTCATTCAGCAGCAGGTTCACGTGCAGGGTGTCGCCGGGCCGCCAGACGCCGCGCTCTCCGTAAATGAAGGCCTTGAGGCCGTTTTCCACCTTTTCCCCGCCCACGTCAAAGCGGCTCAGGGAGCGCTGGGAGCCGTCGGCGGTTTTGAGGTAGGCGGTGCTGCCGCCGGCCTTGGCCACCACAACGAAGGGCTTATGCTCCAGCGTGAAGTGCGCCAGGCCCTTGCCGTCCGTCTTGCCCTTGCCAATGCGCTGCAGCTGGTAGTCATACACTTCCACCTGGGCCCCGGAAAGCGGGCCGCCGGTAATGAGGTCGGTGGCGCTAACCCAGAGGTCCGGGCCGTCGGCATACCCGGCCATCAGGCCGATGTCGGAGGCCATCAGCTGCACCGCCGGGAAGCGGTCGCTGTCCATGTAGAAGGAGGGTTTGGCGGGGTCGTCGGCCTCCTTGTAATTGTAGTTTTCCCAGTCGTAGTCGTTGTCCCACCAGTAGGGGCTGGTCTGGTCCCAGGCGGCTTCGTCGGCCTGGGAAGGCCGGCCTGCGGGGCCGGCGGGGTTCAGCAGGGCCTGAGCGCCGCCGTAGAGGGACTGGTCTTGCCGGAAGCTCAGGCGCACGCGGTAAATGGCGCCGGGCTCCTGCCTGAAGAGCCCGCTCAGGTCTATGCTGTGGGTGTTCCACTGGCGGAGGTCCTTGGAAGGGTCCAGCTGCACGTCTGCGCGGTAAACCAGGCGGCCGCTCCGGCGCAGGGCGTTGCCGCCCGTGCCCAAATCGTTGTCCTGCAGGTAAGAGAGGACGTTTTTCTCATAAATCTTGACCACGCGCACCTCTACGCCGCTCAAGTTGACGGCGCGGAAGGGAAGGTAAAAGCCGTCTTTGGTGGGCAGGATGGAACCCTTGAGGGGAATTTCCACGGCGGGCACCTGCTCATCTGCCACAAAGCGGTGCGTGAAGGCCTCCCCGAGGGACTGGCCGTCCGTGCTCTTGAGACCGCCGTCCAAGGTGAGCACCAAGTCGGCCTGGCGACCCTCGTAGTACACGCGCAGCAGGCTGTCCTGCACCTCAGTGTAGCTGCGGGCGGCTCCTTCCAGTTCCACCATGCCCTGGAGGGCGGCGTTGGCGGGAGTCTGGCTCAACACTACATCCATGCGTCCGTCCTTGAGCGTCAGTTGTTTAACCCGGAAGGGGCGGCCGTTGTCCGGCACCAGGATGGCACCGCTTTCCGTGCTTCCCTTCACCACAATGGGGTAGACGAAGGCGGGGGCATCGGCCCAAAGCTTCTCCAGATGGAAGGTTACATTGTAGGTTTTGCCGGGTTCCAGGGCGTCGGGTTCGGGCAGGAAGCTAACGCTGGAAGGGCTGTTCCAGCGGACGGTGCCCTTGATGGCCGGTTCGGCGGAGAAGAGGCCGGCGGGATTTACGCCGCCCTGCACCTCCTGCATCAGGTCTATGCGGAGCTCGGCATCCTGGGGCACCATGCCGCCGGTGTAGGCTTTGATATAGGGGGCGAATTCTTGGGCCGACGGTGTTTCGGCCTTTTTGGCGGGCCTCCCGCAGGAGGCAAAAATGG
>CAMOKK010000071.1 GCA_946617545.1 uncultured Bacteroidales bacterium
GATCATGTTGAAGCCCTTGATGGTGTCTTCGATGGAGACCATCACGCCCTTCACGCCCGTGAACTGTTCGGCCACAAAGAAGGGCTGCGACAGGAAGCGCTGCACGCGGCGGGCGCGGTTCACGGTGGTCTTGTCTTCGTCCGAGAGCTCGTCCATGCCCAGGATGGCGATGATGTCCTGCAGTTCCTGGTTGCGCTGGAGAATCTGCTTCACGCGCTGGGCGGTGTCGTAATGGGCTTTGCCCACGATGTTGGGGTCCAGGATGCGGGAGGTGCTTTCCAGCGGGTCCACGGCCGGGTAAATGCCCAGGGCCGTAATTTTACGGCTGAGCACCGTGGTGGCATCCAGATGGGCGAAGGTGGTGGCGGGGGCGGGGTCTGTGAGGTCATCGGCCGGCACATATACCGCCTGCACGGAAGTGATGGAACCGTTCTTGGTGGAAGTGATGCGTTCCTGCATCTTGCCCATTTCCGTGGCCAGGGTGGGCTGGTAACCCACAGCCGACGGCATACGGCCCAGCAGGGCGCTCACCTCACTGCCGGCCTGGGTGAAACGGAAGATGTTATCGATGAAAAGGAGGATGTCCCGGGGGCCGGCTCCGGAGTCGCTGTCACGGAAACTCTCGGCCAGGGTGAGGCCGCTCAGGGCCACGTTGGAACGGGCTCCCGGGGGTTCGTTCATCTGGCCGAAGACCATGGACACCTGGCTCTTTTCCAGTTCCTTGGCATCTACGAGGGAAAGGTCCCATCGGCCCTCCTCCATGGCTTTTTCAAAGGCGTCTCCGTAGCGGATGACCTTGGATTCAATCATTTCGCGCAGGAGGTCGTTGCCCTCGCGGGTGCGCTCCCCCACGCCGGCGAACACGGAGAAACCGTTGTGCGCCTTGGCAATGTTGTTAATCAGCTCCTTGATGAGCACCGTCTTGCCCACGCCGGCGCCGCCGAACAGGCCGATTTTACCGCCTTTCAGATAGGGCTCCAGCAGGTCAATCACCTTGATGCCCGTGAACAGCACCTCCTGGGAGGTGGTAAGGTCCTCGAATTTGGGGGCTTCCCGGTGGATGGGAAGGGTCTGGTGACGGTCCAGTTCCTTCATTCCGTCGATGGCGTCCCCGGTCACGTTCATCACGCGGCCGCGAATCTGGGCGCCCACGGGCATGGCGATGGGCCGGAAGGTGTTCTGCACCTCCAGGCCGCGGCTGAGGCCGTCCGTGGAGTCCATGGCAATGCAGCGCACGGTGTCTTCACCAATGTGCTGCTGCACTTCCAGGACAAGGGTTTTCCCGTCCGGACGCTTTACCGTAAGGGCATCTTCGATTCTGGGGAGTTCCAGCTCCTCATTGCGGGCCGATATATTGAAATGCACATCCACCACCGGTCCTACGACCTGCGCGATGTGCCCGATAGCATGGGGCATAAGCTTATAAAGTTTCAGTATCTACAAAGATACGGATTTCTTTGCAGATACCGAAACTGTTTCTGTTACATTTTCGGCTCCATTTTGTTGCCGAAAGTCGTATTCCGCAGGATTCGGCTACAAAATCGGCCTGTTTTTAATACACGAAGCGGAACTCGTCCACGTACAGGACGGAGGTGGTGGAGCCGGTGAAGAAGTCCCCCCTCTCACTGGAAGAGCATGCGATGACAACGTATTTGGGCACGCGATTGTTGCGGTATTTAATCTCGATGCGGAATTTCTGATAGCCGTCCTGTTCTTTGTCCAAAACCAGCAGGCCGGAGCCTATAATGCCCGGGTCCTTCTCCACGTCCAAAAGCTGATCCGGCGGGCACACGTCGTAGGGCTGGTCCCAATCGGCCAGGATGACGGAGATGGTGGCCCTGTCCGTCTTTCCTTTCAGCTTCTCGTACGGCGGCTGGGCCCAGTCGATGACGCCGGGCTTGTAACAGGCATAGCCTTCCAAGGCCTCGGGGCGGGCGGTGAAGGGAACGCCCCAGTGGATGTGGGCACTCATCTTGGAAAAGTCCACCTTGCCGGTCCGGCCCAGGAATATGCTGCCGGCGCCCAGCTTCTTGATGGCGCCGAACAGGGCCTTCAGGGGCTTTGTCTCCAGTTTTACGGCCTTTTTGCCGGAACCGGGAACCGCCACGAACTTCTCTTCCGGACTCACGGTAATCTGGCCCAGCTTTTTGGTGGAGGCTGCGGCCGAACCCCAGTTTTCCAGCTTATCGCCGGTCCACTGGTCAAAACTCATGTTGGGAAGCTGCGGCCCGTTCCCCCCATCGGGTGTCAGGGCGCACAGCATCAGGGATAAAACAGCCGTTATCATGGCGCTAATACACAAACTTGAACTCGTCCAAATAAAGCACGGAACCGTCGGCACCGGTGAAGTAGTCTCCCAGGGCGCTGGAAGCGCACACGACGCTCACCCACTTGGGGGTGCGGTCATTGCGGTACTCGATGTCTATGTGGAAGGTTTCGTAGGCGGTCATTTCCTTGTCAAAGACCACTTTTCCAAAGCCGATGATGCCCGGGTCCTTCTCCAGGTCCAACAGCTGGTCCGGCGGGCACACGTCGAAGGGCTGTTCCCAGTCTGAAAGAATTACCAGCACGTGTCCCTTGTCCAGGGTACCCTCCAGGTTCTTGTAAGGCTCCTGCGTCCAGTCAATTTTCTTGGGTTGGTAGCAGTAAAAACCTTCCAGGGCCTTGGGACGCTCAGTAAAGGGCGTTCCCCAGAAGATGTGGGCGCTCATCTTGGCAATGTCGATATCGCCGGTGGTTCCGCAGAACACGCTGCCGGCAGCCAGCTTCTTGATGGCGCCGAACAGGGCTGATATGCCACAGGTCTGGAGCTTGAGGGCATTCTTGCCTTCTCCGCTTACGGCTACAAACGTGCTTTCCGGGGCCACGGTGGTCGCCCCCAGCATTTTGGTGGAAGCTGCGGCCGATCCCCACACTTTCTTCTGGGCCTCGGTGGCGTCCCCGCCGTAGAGCGCGTCGTACTCGACACGGGTCACTGCATCCTTGGCCTTGCTCCAGGAGTCAAAATTCATATTGTAGAGTTGGGCTCCTTCCTTGGCCGGTTCCGGCTGGGGATCCGGTTTGGAAGGCTCTTCTTCTTTCTTGGGTTCGCCATAGGGTGACACCAGGTCATTCCACTTGCTGCAGGAGAGGACAGCCAGGGCGACGGCAGTAAGAACAAAAATCTTTTTCATGGCTTAAAAATGGAATACAAGGCCCAGGTTAAGTCCCAGCAGGCCGGGTTTGAAATTAAAGAAACTGTGGGAAAGCCGGGTGTTTTCTTCGGCGTTCTTCACCTGGGGGTTCCACTCATAACCACCCTCCAGGAGCGGCAGGGAAAGCTCGACCGTAAGGAAATTGGTCAGGAAGAGGCTCACGCCCGGATACAGGCCCAGGGAAACGGAATAAATGTCTCCATAGGTGCCTACCTTGCCCACTTCCTGGGTCTCATAATCCTTGTCATAGCCGATGCTGCCGTTGAGCCGGCCTTCGGCAAAAAGGGCGAACACCTTGCTGTTGAACAGCGGGATGTACTGCCGCACGGCAATGGCGCCGGTGAAGTTCTCCCGCACATAATGGCGGTCTCCCAGGCTCAGCGAGTTCAGAATCTTGGCTTCGTCCAAGTGGACGCTGGTATTGGCATAGTTGAAGCGCAGGCCCACGGAGAGGTTGTCCTTCACGAAGTAGGAGCCGCTGAGGCCGCCCTCGATAAGGGTGGCATTCCCGCTGAGGCCGCTTACCAGGCCCACCAGCGAGGCGCCGCTGCTCGTTTTTCCTTCATTGGACTTATACTGGTTGAAGCCGAAGCTGGCTCCCACCGCCCAGGTTCCCTTGGAGATATACGTTCTCCGGGGATTGCCAAGTCCCCGGTCCGGGTTCTTGGCTTCGGCCGCTCCGTAAAGGGCCAGCAGCAGGCCGATGGTTAAGCATACACTTTTTTTCATGTTCTTTATTTTAAAGCTGTTACAAAATCAAAGAAAGGCTGGATGTCTTTTTTCTCCGGAAGACGGACCATGTAGCAGAAGTTGCAGAGGTCGTCGGAGAGGGCGTCCGGAACGCGGCCGGCAAAGCAGAGGGCATCCCCGTAGCGCTGGCGGATTTCCTGGTCCGTGTGCAGGTAGTTTTTCCCGTCGCGGCGGCCGGCATAGGCGCAGTAGGCGCTCACGCCCTGCGGCTTGCGTGCCTCGTCAAAGGCCACCATATCGGCCCAAATCTGGAAGACGTCCGTCTGGTGCGCGTAGTTCATCATGTCGGGGGTGTAGCCTCCCGGCGGGCGCATGTTCACTTCCAGGCCCACATAGTCTCCCTTCTTGCCCAGGCCTTCGCGGTCGCGGTCCAGCTGGAAGTACTCCAGGTGCACGAAGCGGCTCTTGATGCCGAAGGCTTTCACCGTGCGGCGGCCTATCTCCGAGAGCTTGGCCGGAACGCTCTTGTTGGTGTAGTAGCAGGTGTCCAGGTTGGCATGGACTATTTCCATGATGGGCGTGGGAAACACGCTGTTGTTCTCGAAGACGGGCTGGCCTTCAGCGTTGAAAATGGCGTCGTAGCTTACCAGAAGGCCGGTGATGAATTCCTCAATCACGTAGAACTGCGCATCGGCGCTGTGGGCGGCGAACCAGGCGTCCAGCTCCTTGGCATCGCCAATCTTGGTGGTGCCGCCGGCGCCCATGCCGCTGTCCGGCTTGGCAATGACGGGATAGCCGGTCTTCTTCACGAAGGCCTTTACCTTGGCCGCCCCCTCGGCCCCCTTGATTTGACGGGCCGTGGGAATGCCGCCCAGGGCATAGTATTTCTTCATCTCGCTCTTGTTGCGGATAGAGGCTATCTGGTCGTTCTTGATACCGGTGGTCACGTTGAAATCGGTCCTCAGGCGGGCGTCCTGCTCCAGCCAATATTCGTTGTTGGATTCAATCCAGTCTATCTTGCCCCACTTGTGGGCATACCAGGCCACGGCCCGATACATTTCTTCGTAATTGCCCAGGTCGTTTACCTTGTAGTAGTCGCTCAGGCTTTGCTTCAGCTCCCAGGGAAGGTTCTCGTAATTGGTGTCCGCAATGCCCAGCACGTTGACGCCGTTGGCCTTGAGGCCGGCACAGAAGTGCCAGTAGGTCTGCGGGAAATGGGGGGAGATAAAAATTAAGTTCATAAAACTGTAGGTTTTGTTTTCTTCTGAAACCCGGCGCATGGCGCCGCGGCTTATTTCGTAGGCCTCGCCGTAAAGGGTGGGCTTTCCGTTTGCTATTTTTACGTATCCGCCGTCCCGGAAGGTGTAGAAACGGTGGTTCCAGCTGTCCGGGAAGGCAATGTCTTCAAACAGACGCAGCCCGTCCACCTGGGCATAGCGCACCTGCTCCATGTGCGGGATAAGCCGGATGTCCGTGAGTCCCAGGCCCCGGAGCCAGCGCCGGTACTGCGGGTCTGTGGCCTCGCCGGGCAGTTCCGGATGGGAATACACCGGGTCTGCGCAGTTCATGCTGCCGGCACTGCAGCCCATCACCACGCCTTTGTAGTCCTGCAGCAGTTCTTTGAGACCTATTTCATGCAGGAACTTGTTCTGGGTGGGTACATGCCCGCCGCAGAGCACAATCCAATCCGCCTTTTTCACCAGCTGCGGAGCCTGCGCGGCATTGCGCCTCTCCAGCATGGTAATGGAAGCCGTCTCAATGCCGGAAGCGTGGATGCAGTCGCTCATTCCCTTCAGCACCGATTCCGTGAAGCCCCGGTCGTCGGGGGCGGCGCTCACCAGCAGCACGTGGGGTGCCTTCCCGCCTGTCACAGCGGCGAGGGAGGCCTTGACATCGGCCCTGAAACCGTTGTCTTCCGTAAAATAAGGCTCTCCGTAGCGGGTGGGGCTGCCGGTAAGATACACAATCATGCCTGCAAAGTTAGCGCAAATTCAGGACAAAGCAAAAATCGGCCACCCCGCGAAGGATGGCCGATTTTTATCACTGTGCCGTCAGGACTTAGTCGGCAAGGGAGAAACGCTTGAAAGCGAGAACCTTGGCGTCCTTGTCCACGGCGGCGAGGGCTTCCTTCACCGTCTTCTTGTCGTCGGACAGCTGGTATTCCTGCTCCATGAGGGTGTTTTCCTTCAGGAACTTCTGGATACGGCCGTTCACGATACCGGCAATCATCTGCACCTTGGAGGCCAGGGAAGCAAGCGTCTCGGCACCCACCTTGGCGATGATGTCACGGGCCTGCTGAGCCTGCTCGGAAGTGAGCCAGCCCTTGGCGGTATTGGACTCGATGTGGTCTTCGCTGTCCACGTGGGCGGGGTTGATACCGGCCTTCTTGAGGGCGTTGTCAACAGCCTTCTGCACCTGCTCGTCCTTGGTCTTCTGCTCGGCCACGGTCTTCTCGGACTCGATGACCTCGGCGGGGACGGAGGCGGCGTCAACGGCCACGGGGTTCATGGAAGCCACCTGCATGGCGATGCCGCGGGCAATCTCCGCAGGAACTTCCTTGTTGAAGGACACGATGGCGCCCAGCTTGCCGTTGAAGTGCACATATTCGCTCACGAAGGGGGCCTCAAGGGCACCGTAGTAAGCGAGGACGTGCTTCTCACCGGTTTTGCCGGCCTGGTTGGTAATGTCCTCGTCCAGCGTGTAACCGTCGGCACCCTTCACGGCCTTGAGGGCCTCAAGGTCTGCGGGGAACTGAGCGATAGCGGCATCTGCAATGGAAGCGGCGAGGCTCTTGAAATCCGGGGTGGCAGCCACGAAGTCGGTTTCGCAGCCCAGGCACACGAGGATGGCCTTTCCGCCGTTTACACGGCTGAGAACGGCACCCTGGGTGGTCTCGTTGTCACCACGCTTGGCAAGGGTGGACTTACCTTTTTCACGAAGAATCTCCACAGCACGCTTGAAATCTCCGGCGGCCTCTTCGAGGGCCTTCTTGCAATCCATCATACCAGCGCTGGTCATGTCACGCAGCTTCTTGATATCTGCTAATGCGATAGCCATAGTTCTGTTTGCTTTTAACGGTTAATTACTTTTCTTCTGCCTTGGG
>CAMOKK010000072.1 GCA_946617545.1 uncultured Bacteroidales bacterium
TAATAGGGACGTTTATGATACACCACACAGCCGTTGTACGGTATATGGATGGTAATCAACATATTATGCAAATCAACCTATGCGTAACGGCGCAGGTTAATTTGCGTAAACAATTGACATTCTGCTCATTATAGTACAACGGCAGACTGCGGTGATTGAATTTGCCCAACGAAAAGAACAGGTTTCGGCGGCCGCAGATTTTAACGGTTTCTGCGCAGCAGAGCGGCGGCGGCCAATAGGAGGAAGAGGAAGACGGACAGCCTTCCCACCATGTCTCCGTACCGCACGAAGAACGTCAACTCATCACGCAACTGCACCGTTCCTTCCAGCAGGGCCGGTTCCCACCAGGGCGTCCGGCTCACAATCTGGCCGGCGGGGTTGATAAGGGCCGATACCCCCGTATTGGCACAGCGGGCCACCCATCGGCGCGTTTCGATGGCCCTGAGGCGGCTGTAGCTCAGGTGCTGGCGGTAGCCGGGAGTGTCGCCCCACCAGGCGTCGTTGGTGATGACGGCCAGCAGCCGGGCGCCTTTCTTCACGTAGCCGGTGCAGAACTCTCCATACACGGATTCATAGCAGATGGGAACGCCCACCGGGGTGCCATCGGCCAGTTTGAGGCAGGAAATCTCCTTCTGGCCGATATCCTTGGCCATCAACGTACCGCCGCGGGACAGCCACTTCTCCAAGGGGATGAAGACCTGCGGATAGGGCGTAAGCTCCGTTCCCACCACCAGCTTGGACTTGTGGTAAATCTGATAAACGGCCGATGTGTCCGTGAGGATGGCGGAGTTGTGCATGAGCACCCAGAGGTTGCGACCGTCGGGCTGGACGCCCAGGTCGTAGGCGCAGGGGTGCGGACGGGCATAGGACAGGACGGGCTCCTGGGTGGACGCGCCGTAAAGGATGCTGGCCTGCGGATGCTCTTTCAGGAAGTTCTGGAAGCGCAGGAAGGTCTCGTGCCCCAGCACCCGGTTGGTGGAAACCTGCGAGGTGAAGGTCTCGGGCGCCAGCACCAGCGTGGGCTCGGGGGAGGACCAATCGGCCTTTTCAAGGATGGAGAGGAAGCGTGTGTCCTGCTCTTCCCGGCTCAGGGACTCGAATTTCTCGTAAGGGTCGTAATTGGGCTGGCCTATCACCACCTTCAGCGTTTCCCCGCCGGGGGCAGGCTTCAGGCAGAGGGACCAGAGCATGGGCCCCAGCAACACCACGATGGTGCCGGCAAAGGCGCTGATGCGGGCCTTGGCGTTCCAAAAGGCCATGCGCCCGTCGGATAGGGCTACCATGAGACCGAAGAGGGCCAGGTTGGAGGCCCATACCCAGAGGGAACCGCCCAGGGTGCCCAGCACGGAGTACCATTGAATGAGGCCGGTAGATTCGGCAAAGGCATTGCCCAGCACCAGCCAGGGCCAGGAAATCTGGGCCGATGTAAGGTAAAACCGCTCCCAGGCCATCCAGGCGGCAGCCAGGTAAAGATAAGGGAGGATGCCCTGCAAGCGCCGCTTCACCCAGCGGAAGCTGCCGAAGATGACGCTCATCTGCAGGGCGTTGGCCAGGATGGCGAAGACGGCTCCGCCCACGGTAGCTCCGGCCACCCACCAGGTGGTGACGGCGTTCCACAGGACGAAGGCGGCGTAGTGCCACCACCAGAAGTGCTTGACTTGGTGTTCCGTGGCCAGCCGCTCCATAACAAGAAGCGGCAGAAGGCCTATCAGGGCCAGGGCCCCGCAGTGCGGGACCAGCCAGGGGAGGCTCATGAGGACCGTAAAGGCCAGGGCCAGGGAGATGAGGGTTCCTTTTTTCATGCTGCACAAAGTTATGAATATTTTTTCGTAACTTCGCGGAGATATTCTCATTTGCGAAGTATGGCAGACAAAAAGAAAGTTGAGAAAGTGGCAAAAGACACCCGCTGGATATGGCAAAACCTCCTGCTGGGTGCGGCTTTTATTGTGGCTTTGGGCTTGCTGGCCAGTATCGGCCTCAATCTGATTACCCGGCACGGAAAAACCGTCATCACTCCGGACTTCGCCAACCTCACGGTGCCCCAGGCCCGGCAGCTGGCCCGGCAGGAAGATGTAAACGTGAAGGTGGTGGATTCCGTCTTTGTCCGCCGCCTGGCCGGAGGCGTGGTGTACCGCCAGCAGCCCAAGGCCGGAGACACGGTGAAGAAGGGCCGCAGCATCTTTCTTACCATCAATTCCGTGGTGCCCCGCAAGGTGATTATGCCCAATCTGTACGGCTATTCCGTGACGGAGGCCCTCTCTGAGCTCCGCAACCGCGGGCTCAATGCAGGACGCCTCAATTATGTGAAGGACATAGCCACCAACAATGTCCTGGCCCAGCACTGTGAAGGAAAAGAGGTGAGGGCCGGCCAGGAAGTGGTGAGCGGTTCCGTGATAGACCTTACCGTAGGAGTTGGGGAACAGGACAACAAGACCACCGTTCCCAAGCTCACCGGCATGAAGTATTTAAGCGCTACGGATGCCATCCGGGAGCGTTTCCTCAATGTGGGGCGCGTCACCTTCGACCCCGGTATCCGCAGCTATGCAGATTCCATGAACGCCGTGGTATATAAGCAGGACGCCGCCGGAACGGTGCGCTCCCTGGGCAGCGGCGTGAACATTTCCCTTACGCTGGATCCGGAAAAACTTCCGCAGAAATGACCACGGAAGAAGACTTGATGTTCGAACACTTCCGGCTCAACGTGGACAAGGGACAGGAGCCGGTGCGGATAGACCGCTTCATTGCCGAGCATCAGGAAGACACCTCCCGGAGCCGGGTGCAGCAGGCCATCAAGCTGGGCTATGTGCTGGTGAACGAAAAGCCTGTGAAGGCCAACTACATCGTGCGGCCCTTGGATGTGGTGAAGTTCGTGATGCCCTACGAGCGTCGCGGCACGGAAATCCTGCCGGAAAACATTCCCCTGGACATTGTCTATGAAGACGACGACGTGCTGGTGGTGAACAAGCCCGCCGGCATGGTGGTGCACCCCGGTCACGGCAATTACAACGGCACGCTGGTAAACGCCCTGGCCTATTACCTGCACCTGAGCCCGGACGTGGAGGACGAGCGCATGGGCGTGCTGGTGCACCGGATAGACAAGGATACCAGCGGCCTGCTGGTGGTGGCCAAGAACCCCGCCGCCCAGCTCCACCTGGCCGACCAATTCTTCGTCCACTCCATCGACCGCATCTACACGGCCGTAGTGTGGGGAAATATCGCAGAGGACGAGGGCACCATCGAGGGCACCATCGGCCGGGACCCCAACGACCGGCTGCGTTTCCGCGTGTATGAGGACCCCGAGAAGGGAAAATGGGCGGTGACGCACTGGCGCGTGCTGGAGCGGATGGGCTTCATCACGGTGGTGGAATGCCGATTGGAGACAGGCCGAACGCACCAAATCCGTGTGCACATGGCTTCCATCGGCCATCCGCTTTTCAATGACGAACGTTATGGCGGCGCGGAAATCCGCCAGGGAACCATCTATGCCAAATACCGGCAGTTTATCCAGAACTGCTTTGCCCTCTGCCCCCGGCAGGCCCTGCATGCCCGCACCCTGGGTTTCACCCATCCGGTAACGGGAGAGCGGCTCCATTTCGAAGCCGCCCTGCCGGAAGACATGGCTGCGCTCATCGAGAAGTGGCGCGCCTATGTGAAAACGCTGGCTTAGAACCTGCGGCCGCCGAAACCGCCGCCCATGGGCGGGCCGCCGGCGCCGGGACGAAAGTTTCCGCCGCCACGCCCGTCCCGGCCGCCGAAGCTGCCGAAGCGCCAGGTGAAGGAAAGCATCACATATCGGCCCAGGGTGTTGTTAAGGGTCTCCTGATAATAGTTGTCCGTAACGGCCACCTGCAGGTTCTTAGCCTGGTCCAGCAAGTCGTAGGCCCGCAGGGACAGCGTGGCCTGACGCTTGAACAGGGGCACGGAGACATTGGCGTTCCACACCAGCTGGGGATTCTGGGGCGTGGTGTAGCCGTTGTACCACTGGTAGTTGACCTCGGTTCCCAGCTCAATGCCCGTGGAGCCGATGGTCCACTTGACGGAGCCGCCCGCCCGGTTGTTGAAGGTGGCCGCCACGGCCGCCTGTACGGTGTACCAGGGCTTGCTCATGCGGGTGCGGCCGCTGGCGATGATTTCCAGGTAATCGTTGCGATAGGTAAAGCGGAGGTTGTCCATCACCGAAAGGCTGCGGGTAATATTGTCCACGAAACTCTGGGCCCACAGGCTGCCGTCACCCTCAAAATAATCCTGATGGAAGCCCTCATAGTCAAAATTGTCTCCAACCAGGTACTTGGTCATGTCCAGACTGGTTTTTCCCACGAAGTTGCCCGTCTTGGAATAGGAGATGTTGGCCGTGTTGGAAACGGAGAAGTTGGACTTGGCGATGGGCGAATTGAGCGTAATCCGCACACTGCCGTTGTAGGTATTGTGACCGTTCACCGGGAAGGAGTACTGGCGGCCGTTCCCGTCGTACCAGGAGGCGTTGGTGATGGGGTTCTGCGTCATGCCGCCCTGGGCGTTGATGCGTAGGGTAAAGAAGGTTTCCTTGTTGGAGATTTCCCACTCGTTGCGGACGGAGTGCGTGAAATAGGGAGTCAGGTAGGGGTTGCCCAGGCTCATGGCCAGCGGGTTGGAATTGTCCAGCACCGGATTCAGCTGACTGGTGGAAGGCTGGGCGGTGCGGCCGAAGTAGAAAAGACGCACGTTGGAATGGTCGTTGAAATCGTAGAACAGCATGGCCCGGGGGGCAAAATTCCAGCGCTTGTCCGTATATTCTTTCCCGTTGGTATAATTATAGGTATTGGTGGGAATGGCCGATGCACCCAGCTGGGCCCGCAGGCCTTCGCCCTGGTACATGAATGCCGCGCCGATGTTGTGGTTCAGGTTGCGGTTCACCACGTTGTTGGTGTAACTGGCATCCAAAGCCTCTCCCTGGGCCGTGTAAGGCAGGGCGCCCATTCCCAGCGCAAAGGGATCCCTACCCCAGTCGAAAGCGCCGCTGTTGTATACCAGCTTCTCCGTCTCGGACCGGGTATAGTTGATATTGTAACTGCCTTCCATGTAGAAGTTTCCGCCTAAGGGTTCCGTATAGACCAGACGGGCGCCCACGTTGCGGCTCTTGCTGCTCTGGTCTATGCGCTGGTTCACCAGGGTGGTGACGCCGGGCTCTCCGGTATCCGTATATTGGGAATTGGTAAGCGACTGGTTATAGCCGTTCAGGAAGTTGTTGGAGAGTCTCCAGGTAAGGTTTACCGACAGCGTGCGGCCGGGCATGCCCAGGCGCTGGCGGAAAAGGAGGAAGCCGTTTGTGCTCCAGTTGCGGTTGTTGCCGCTGTTGTTGGTGAAACCGTCGTTGGTGTTGGTGAGGCTTCCGTCCTTGGCCTTGGTGTCCGTATCGAAGATGCTTTGCTGGACATAGTTTCCGCGGCCGAAGTTGAACTGGGGCTGGAAAAGGATGGAGGTATTCTCGGAGAATTTGTGCTCCAGCCGCATGCCGAAGCGGTGGCCGTCCGTGAAAGTGCGGCTTTTTCCGTCCGTATCCGAAATGAGCGAAGTTCCGTCATCCCGGTACGTCTCCTTGCGGGTGGTCTGGAGGACGTCACGGATGGAGCCGTTGTACAAGTAATTGCCACCCAGCTGCATCTTCTTGTCCAGAAGGTCGAAGTTGGCGTTGGCTCCGCCCATCCAGGTGGTGTTGATGCCGTTGTTGCCGCCACCGCCGCCAAACCTGCCGCCACCGCCCATCATGCCGCCCATCATGTTGCCGCTGAGGTCGTTGAAACCTCGGTTGTTGGTATTGTTGGCATTCAGGATAACGCTGATCTGGCTGTCATCCGTAAATCGGCCTCCCATGAAGGCACCCTGCCAGCGCCAGTCGCCGGCGGCATCCTTGGAGGAGGGAATGTCGTGACCGCCGCCGGCCATGGCGTTTCCGAACACGCCGTTCATCATGCCCTTGCGGACGCTGAGGTCTATCACCGTCTCGTCCTCTCCGTCGTCGATGCCGGTGAATTCGGCCTGCTCGCTCTTCTTTTTCACCACCTTCACTTTATCGATGAGCTTGGCGGGGATGTTCTTGGAGGCCAGCTGGGGGTCGTCCAGGAAGAAGGTCTTTCCGTCGATGGTAATCTTGGTGATGGTTTCACCGTTGGCCGTGATGGAGCCGTCTTCGTTCACCTCCACGCCGGGAAGCTTCTTCAGGAGGTCCTCCAGCATGTTGTCGTCGGAGATCTTGAAGGAGGAGGCATTGTACTCCACCGTATCTTTCTTGATGAGGATGGGATTGCCCACGGCGCTCACCGAGGCGGCATCCAGCACCTGCTGGTCCGGCTCCATCTTGACGATGCCCAGGGCCGCATCGGCCTTGAGCTCCAATTTCTGCTCATACGCCTTGTAGCCCATCAGCTCCGCCTTGAGGGTGTAAGCTCCGGCCTTAACCTTTTCCAGCACAGCCTTTCCGTCAGAGCCGGAAAGGGTATACTTGGCCTGGCCCTTGGCAGGCGTCACGGAAACCGTAGCAAAACCCACGGGCTCGCCGTTGGAGGCGTCCTGCAACTGGAGGGTAATCTTGTAATTCTGGGCACTCAGGATGAGGCCTGCAAAGAGGCCCGCAAAGGCCAGCAGCACTTTTCTAACCATATATATTTTCAAGCAATACACTACTTTGACACCATCCCGGCGGCAAGGTTTAAAAAAATTTTAAAAATTATGCAATCCGCTCCGGATGGTCTTTGAGAAACTGCTCCCATCCCCCTTTTCCACGGGCCGATTTCAGCGGAGACGAGGTCTCATAGAAATGGCAGAGGGCGATGGCCAGGGCATCCGTAGCATCCAGGTGCTTGGCTTCCAGCCGGACGTCCAGCGTCTTTTCCAGCATCAGCTGCACCTGTTCCTTGGAGGC
>CAMOKK010000073.1 GCA_946617545.1 uncultured Bacteroidales bacterium
TTGGAATTATAGTGCGGATGCACTTTTCCTTTGATGATATTCTGCAGTTTGCCGGATATCATCTTTTTTCTGATGGGGGCGGCGTGGTCTGTGAACAGGTCTCCGTCCAGGTGGCTCAGCTCGTGCTGAATCATGCGGCAGGCGAAGTTGTCAAACTCCTCGGTCACCTCCTGCAGGTCTTCGTTGTAGTAGCGGAGCTTCATCTTCTTGGGCCTCACCACGTCGCAGTAGATGCCGGGGATGGACAGGCAGCCTTCCGAGTAGGTGGTCTGCTCCGGGCTTTCTTCCAGCACTTCGGGATTGATGAGGGTGCGGCGGAAACCCTTGAGGTAGGGGTAGGTCTCGGACACCACGTCTCCGTCTACAATTACCACCCGCTGGCTTACGCCAATCTGCGGAGCGGCCAGGCCGCAACCGTCGGCCACCACCAGGGTGTCTTTCAAGTCCTGAACAAGGGCGGCGATGCCTTCCTTGTCCTTGAGGTCGGCCGGAAGGGCCGTTTCGCGCAGCACGGGCGCGCCATAGAGGTAGATGGGTTTAATCATTTTCTTCTCCTTGTCTTGTTTTGGCAGAGGCTGTCCGGAACCTTCAGCGGGTCAAGTCCCTCCATGCCCGAACCTCCGTTTTTGCGGTCCAGGAAGCTCTGGAGGATGAGGGCGGCCGATATCTTGTCCACCGACCCCTTCTCCTGCCTCCGGCTTTTTTTCATGCCACCGTCTATCTGCACCCTTTGGGCCAGCACGGAAGTGAAACGCTCGTCTTCCAGCTCTACGGGAACCTCCGGGAAGGCTTTTTTTAGCTTGGGGAGGAAAGCATCCACATAGGCCTGAGCCTCAGAAGGTTTTCCGTCCATGTTCAGCGGATATCCCACTACAAAAGCCAAGATTGTCTGCGTGGTGGCGTAATTTTTGAGATATTCTATTAACTTTGTAGAATCAATTGTATCCAGAGCAGAGGCAAAGATACCCAGAGGATCGCTGACGGCCAGTCCCGTGCGCTTTCTTCCATAATCTATGCCGATATATCTGTCCATTACAATTTGCAAAGGTAAGAATTTTATGGAGAAAACAGATAAAAAACCGTCACGGAACTATCGCCTGGCCCTTATTGACGCCGTTTCCCATGAGCGCCTGTGGAGCGTACGCTTTACCAAGCCCATTTTCATCGGAGCGCTTTCTTCCGGCATAGTGGTGACACTGGTAGTCTTTTACTGCCTCATCGCGTATACGCCCATCCGCACCTTCATACCGGGTTACCCCGGAGCTCAGAGCCGCCGTCAGGCCGTTCAGAACGCCCAGAAGATAGACTCCCTGGAAATGCGCCTGATGCAGTGGGAGCTTTATTCGGAGAACCTCCGCCGCATCGTGGCCGGGGAGTCGCCCATCCGCCTGGACAGCGTCATGCTGGGCCGCGAGGGCAAGCGCTCGGTAACGGATGCACAGTACTACGCCATCCGGGATTCCCTCCTCAGGGCCGATGTCCAAAACCAGGAACAGTTCAACGTGGAAGAGGCGCCCCGGGGGAACCTTCCCATCGAAGCGCTGTCCTTCTTCCCGCCCGTCAAGGGCATTGTGTCCGAGGGCTTCGACCGTGCGTTGCATCCGTATGTAGACATTACGGCACCGGCCGGCAGCACGGTTTCCGCCGTGTTGGACGGCACGGTGGTGTTCACCTCCTGGGATTCGGAAGAAGGCTATCTGATGGTGCTCCAGCACGCCGGAGACATCCTTTCCGTGTATAAGCACAACCAGAAACTCCTGCATCAGCAGGGGGATGTGGTGAAGGCCGGAACACCCATCGGCCTGGTGGCGGAATCTTCTTCCCTTACCAAGGGAAACCATCTCCACTTTGAGCTGTGGTGCGAGGGACAGCCCATGGATCCGGTTCAGTTCATTAAGTTCTAGGATGAAAAAGATAGCGATACTAGGTTCCACAGGTTCCATCGGAACCCAGACCCTGGATGTGGTGAGACAGCATCCGGAGCGTTTTGAAGTGTTCATGATATCGGCCAACAACAGCGCAGAGCTGCTCATTGAGCAGGCCCGCGCTTTCCATGTGTCCCATGTGGTCATCTGCAATCCCCAGAAGTACGCTCAGGTGAAGGAGGCCCTTCCCGGGGTGGACGTGCGGCTGGGTATCGACGCGGCCTGCGACTTAGTGCAGGCTTCCGAGGTGGATGTGGTGGTGGCCGCCATGGTGGGGTTCAGCGGGCTCCGGCCCACGCTGGCCGCCATCCGGGCGGGAAAGACCATCGCCCTGGCCAACAAGGAAACCCTGGTGGCGGCCGGTTCGCTGGTGATGGGGGAGGCCGAGCGCTGCCATGCGCCCATCTATCCGGTGGACTCGGAACATTCGGCCATTTTCCAGTGCCTGCTGGGCGCGGGGGGCAATCCCGTCCACCTGATTCATCTCACCGCTTCCGGCGGCCCTTTCCGCACTTGGGAAAAGGAGAAGATTGCATCGGCCACCAAAAATGAGGCGCTCAGGCATCCCAACTGGGACATGGGCGCCAAGATAACCATAGACTCCGCCACCATGATGAACAAGGGCTTCGAGGTCATCGAGGCCAAGTGGCTCTTCGGGGTGGAGGCTTCGCAGATTCATGTGGTGGTTCATCCGGAGTCTGTGATTCATTCCATGGTGGAGTTTGAGGACGGTGCCGTGATGGCGCAGCTGGGCTGCCCGGACATGCGCATTCCCATCGCCCTGGCCATGGCGTACCCCACGCGCCTTCCTTTGGATGGGAAAAGGCTGGATTTCGGCACCCTGGGCTCCCTTACTTTCGCGGAGCCGGACCGCAGGAAGTTCCCTTGCCTGCAACTGGCCTTCGATGCCATCGGCCGGGGCGGGAACATCCCTTGCGCCATGAATGCAGCCAATGAGGTGGCGGTAGCGGCCTATCTGAAGGAGACCGTCCGTTTCTATGACATTCCCAAGGTGATTTCTACCGTGATGGAGCGCACGGCTTTTGTGAAGGAGCCGTCGGTGGAAGACATTTTTGACACGCACAAGGAGGCTACCTCCCTGGCACAGCAACTGATATCGGCCCTATGATGGTTTTCATAAAAGCCCTCCAGGTAATCCTGGCGCTCTCTGTGCTCATTCTCTTTCACGAGCTGGGGCACTTTCTGTGGGCCAAGCTGTTCCGCATCCGCGTAGACAAGTTCTTCCTCTTCTTCGATGCAGGCGGCGTGAAACTGTTCTCTACCCGCATGCCCTGGTTTGTGAAGCTTTTGCCCGCCGCCGCCCGCTGGGAGACGGAGTACGGGATTGGCTGGCTGCCGCTGGGCGGTTACTGCAAGATTGCCGGCATGGTGGACGAATCCATGGACACCGAGTCCCTGAAGGGGGAGCCGCAGCCCTGGGAATTCCGTACCAAACCGGCCTGGCAGCGACTGCTGGTGATGAGTGGCGGCGTGCTCAACAACTTCCTGTTGGCCGTGCTGCTGTTCTGTGGCATCCTGGCCATCTGGGGCAGCAATTACCTGCCCAACCAATATGCCGTATACGTGAACGGGCTGGGGGAGATGATGGGTTTCCGCAGCGGTGACCGCATCCTCCGCTACGATGATTTCGAGCCCACGGATTTTCTGAATCTCCAGGCCGATCTGGCCCGCCGGCAAGTTTCCGAGGTGCAGGTTCTCCGCGGCACCGACACCCTCACGCTGTACATGGACGAGAGCCTGATGGGGGAGGTGGTGAATACGCCCGGCGTGTTTGACGTGGCCCTGCCCTTTGTGGTGGACAGCCTGATGCCCACGTCCCTGAATCTGGATGCCGGTCTTGCGAAGGGAGACCGCATTGTGGCGGTGGCCGATACGCCCACCCCTTATCTCCAGGACGCCCAGAAGATTCTGCGGGCGCGTCCGGGACAGGAATTGCCCGTGACGGTGCTCCGCGGGGCCGACAGCCTGGCCTTCACCCTGCAGGTGGATTCGCTGGGCCTGCTGGGAATCTATCCCAGGCAGATAGCCTTTGAGCACCGGAACTATTCCGTGGTCCAGTCCATCCCGGCGGGTTGCGCCCTGGCATGGAATTCCGTGACGGGTTACCTGCGAGACCTCCGTCTGGTAGCCACGCCTTCTACCGGGGCCTACAAGTCTGTGGGCAGTTTCATTGCCATCGGCCAGGTGTTTCCCTCTACCTGGAACTGGCACCAGTTCCTGTATATCATGGCCCTGCTGTCCATTATGCTGGGCGTAATGAATCTGTTGCCCATTCCGGCCCTGGACGGCGGGCACATCGTCTTCTGCCTGTATGAGATGTTTACGGGCCGAAAACCCAGCGACCGCTTCCTGATGGTGGCCCAGCTGATAGGAATGGCACTTTTATTGCTGCTGATGTTTTTGGCATTCGGAAACGACATAGCCCGAATTCTTCACTGATTATGAGACATTTTCTTCATTTGACGGCTGTCCTGGCCTGCATCCTGGCTTTTGTCGGCTGCAAACAGGGTAACAAGAAGACCCTTCTTCCCAACGTGAGCGGCAAGGCCGGAGAGGTGCTGGTGGTCATTGAGCGTGAACAGTGGGAGGGCAACCTGGGCGTATCCATCCGGGAAACCCTGGCCATGGATACCCCTTACCTGGCGCAGAAAGAACCGCTCTTCACCCTTTCCAACGTTCCTCCGGGAAGTTTCAACAACATGTTCAAGATGCACCGCAACCTGCTTTTGGTGAACATCAATCCGCAGAACCAGAGCAGCGGCGTGGTGTACAAGAACAACATGTGGGCGCAGCCCCAGGCCGTGGTGCAGGTGAATGCCGCAGATGCCGACGAGGCCCTTGAACTGTACAACGGCGCCTGCGTCATTATCTCGGAGTTCTTTGAGCAGAGCGAGCGGGACCGGATTATCAACAACTCCAAGCTGTACGAGGAGCGTGCCCTCCGCGAGCCGGTGCAGAAGGTGGCCGGCGGCATCATCCACTTCCCCAGCGGATACCGTTGCCGCAAGCTCACGGACAACTTCGCCTGGATGGCCGATGAGAAACAGTATGTGCAGCAGTATGTGATGGTGTACCGTTATCCGGTGAGCGGAGAAGACGTTTTCTCCGTGGAGAATATCATCCGGGAGCGCAACCGCGTGATGCAGGCCAACGTGCCGGGCATGTTCGACGGCTCCTACATGACCACCTCCGCCGCCCTGGAGCCCACCACCCGTTCCCTCAGTTACAAGGGCCGGGCCTTCATGGAAACCCGCGGCTTCTGGGAGGTTCACGGAGACTTCATGGGCGGGCCTTTCGTTTCCCATTCCTTCTACAGCCCGGACGGCAAGGACATCATTGTGCTGGAGGCCTTTGTGTTTGCCCCCCGGTACGACAAACGGCAGTATCTGAGACAGGTGGAATCGCTGTTGTACTCTTTTGAGTGGGACGGGGAAGAAAAAGATGCAAAATAATTTTGCTTGCTTAAAAATTTTTCTTACCTTTGCACTCCCAAGTTTGGTGGGTTCGTATAACGGTTAGTACTCGGGATTTTCATTCCCGCAATAGGAGTTCGATTCTCCTACCCACTACCAAATATAAAAAAGTAAAATAATGGCAAACACTAAATCCGCCGCACGTGCCGCCCGTCAGAGCGAGCGTCACCGCCTGCATAACAAGTATTATGCAAAGACAACGAGGAACGCCATCCGCGACCTCCGCAACACCACCGACAAGGCAGCAGCCACCGAGAGCGCTCCCAAGGTTTATGCAATGATTGATAAACTGGCCAAAATCGGAGTCATCCACAAGAACAAGGCTGCCAACCTCAAGAGTGGTCTTCAGGTTTACATCAACAAGCTCGCCTAAGAGCTTGTTTTTTATCGGGATGTAGCGCAGTTGGTAGCGCACTACGTTCGGGACGTAGGGGTCGCTCGTTCGAGTCGAGTCATCCCGACATTTTAAGAGCCAGGCTAAGCAGCCTGGCTCTTTTTGTGCATGAAAAAACCACCTGCATTTCTGCAGGTGGTTTGAGGAGCTCCCCCTGTTGGACTTGAACCAACGACCCTCTGATTAACAGTCAGATGCTCTAACCAACTGAGCTAAGGAGGAATTTTCCGTTTGCTTTCGTAACGGGAATGCAAAGGTACAATCCTTTTTTGGATTTGCAAAGGTTTTTTGCAATTTTTTTCATTTAGATAGTTATCTATATTTTTTGTATCTTTGCATGATAATCCGTAAGTGCGCTTAAAGTATGGATATTGACCTCCTTGCCAAAATGGTGAAAGAAGTGGTGATGGATCACGATGTTGTCACCTTACCCGGAGTGGGCAGCTTTGTGGCGGAATGGGTTCCGTCCACTTTCGCAGACCGCGGGTACACCATCCTGCCCCCTTACCGCAAGCTCTATTTCTCTCCCAAGCAAGGGGACGATACCCTTTTGGCGCAGCTCTACGCCCGTTCCAACGATATTTCGCAGGCCGATGCCACCCGCATCCTCATAGACTTCCTCTCCGAGATGAAGGAAGTCCTGAAGGTGAAAAAGACCATCATCTTCCCGGGCCTGGGCCGCCTGAGGGCCACCATGGAAAACCATTTCTTCTTTGTGGCCGATGAAGACCTGGACATCTATCCCGCCGGATTCGGCCTGCAGCCCCTTTCCCTCAAAACCCACGAGGAGACGCAGGAGGAAGTGGCCCAGGCCGTGGCCAGCCTGGCCACCCTTCTTCAGAAGGAGCCGGAGCCCGAACCGGAACCTGTCATCGAACCGGAGCCGGAACCGGAAACTGCCCCCGAGCCTGCTCCCGAACCCGTCCCGGAGCCCGAAGCAGAACCTGCTTCCGAACCTGCTCCCGAGCCGGAACCCGTCGTTGAACCCG
>CAMOKK010000074.1 GCA_946617545.1 uncultured Bacteroidales bacterium
GTTGCGGCCGTGGGGAGCGGGAAGCTCAAACAGGGCGGCAGGTTCCTTGGCCGGCGTGAAGCGGGCCTTGCGGTTGATGGTGTAGATTTTCTCTCCGTTTTCCTCGCGAACTTTGCCGCCGCGGGCCAGGATGTTCTTTTCGGCAAGGACGACGGTGCGCTCGATGAGGTCCTCGATGGAGGCGTCGGGCATGTCGTAGCGGGTTACGTTGATGTAACGGTCGTTGAAGGGCTTGGTCCAGTGTTCAAAAGGCATGGCACGGTCCAGCGGAACGCCTTCCACCCCGTTGATGACCCCCAGCAGTCCGCACATGGTGGCAGTCTGGTTGTCGCAGTCAAAGCCCAGGGCGCAGCCAATGGAGAGGGTCTTTTCCATGTCTCCGTCTCCGTAAAGCAGGGACAGGATGCCCATGGCGCCGTTCAGGTCGGCATTCCAGATGCTGCGGGTGATATCCGGTTCGTTGACGTAGAGCTCATCGGCAATTACCTTGCGGGCGGCCTTCCAGTCCTCCGGATGGCGTTTGTGCAGGTCGATACACTCGTCAATGATGCCCCGGAAGCGGTCATTTTGGGGAAGATATTCCTTTGCGTGTTTGATGAGCGTGGGAATGTCTTTTTCAAAGAAGGCTTCGGCGTACATGGCGCCGTACACTACCGTAGGGGATACGGCCCAGTCGTCGGAGGTAATGCGGGCGGCCCAGTCGGAGATGCCGGCGGCATAAGCCGGCATGCCCGGAGCGGTATAGGCCCAAATTTCATTGATGAGCTGCGGGTCAATCTGGAACCAGTGCGGGTTATACTCCTTCTTACCGGTAAGGGGTGGCGTGAAACCATAGTGCATCAGGCCCAGGGCGGCGCGGTTGGCCAGCCATACGCGGTCGCGGATGTGATACATCCAGTGCTCCCGCACCTGTGCATAAGTCGGGTCTACGCCGTTTTTCTCCATCATCAGCAGATAGAGGTATTCCACATCGGTGTCGTCGTCGGAGAAGGCGCCGTCCACCGCCTCCATCTTGCGCATGGCCTTGTTGAAGACAAAGGGGCCTTCGCCGGGAGCGTCCACGAACTTGTTCTCATATTCCAGTCCGTAGATGTTGCCCACCATCTGCCCTATCCAGGCACCGGCAATCTTATCTTTCAGCTGCGTGCGGGTAATCTCCAGGGGTTTTTGGCCGCAGGAGACCAGCAGGAGCAAAAACAGGGAAAACGAGGTGATTCTTTTCATCTTTTTACAGATTAGGGTTAGCCGCTTTCGCGCTCTTGGGAATGGGGAGGGTCAGGTCTTTTTCGGTTTTGGCCGGTTTGGCCCACCAGGCTTCCAGGTATTTGTCAAAGCGAATCATGTCCTGGCGCTGCCAGCCTTCAATGGCCAGTTCATGCGCCCGCTCCCAGTACAGGTTGTCCAGGGTAAGCTCGCCTTCGGTCATGGGCTGAAGGCCGGCGCGAATGCGAATCTGCCGGAAATCGGGCACCTGCGCGGCGGCGCCCTGCTTGCCCTGGCGGACCAGCGCTTCCACGTACATCAACACCACATCGGCGTAACGAATCAGGAAGAAGTCGTTGTCCATGCCCACCTGGCCGCCGGTGAGGCGGCCGTCGCTCTGGTAGGTCCATTTCCCGATACGGGCGCCCTGAAGGGCCGTGCGGCGGGCATCCTTGCCATAGACGCTTTCCGGCATGTCCGGGTCAATGATATAAGGAACCCCCGGCTCCAGCTCCAGCGCCTTGCCATCCTTGTCATACATCTGCCCATACAGCCAGGTGTCCTTCTTGCGGGTGTCGCCGGGCTCGTAACTGTCCAGGAAGTCCGGCTCGCCACAGAGCCCGTCCCAGGCGTCGGCGTTGATGCCAAAGGGACGGCAAAGGTCGGCGGGTAGGGTGGACATGTAGATGAGGAAGGCGTTGTGGTCCGAGGTAGTATATACGGTGCTGAACGGAATGGAGAGGATTTGCTCCGGACAATGCTCGTTATAAACGTCGAAGTTGTCCTTGTAGTGCTCGGCCAGGCGGTATTTCCCGCTGCTGATAATCTCGTTACAAACTTGCTCCGCCTCCTCCCACATGGGCTCTCCAATCCATTTTTCTGCATTCAGGTACAGTTTGGCCAGGATAGCCAGCGCGGTACCCCGGGTTACCCGTCCGTAATACTCCGGCGTAGGGTCTTCCTGAAGGAAGTCCATGTTGTCATTGATTTCCTTTTCAATGAAGGAGAACATGAACCGGCGGTCTTTCTTCTCCGGATAGCCTTTTTCTTTCTTGGTGACAGAGAAGGGAACAGACCCCCAACCGTCAATGGCGCAAAGGTAGAAGTAGGCGCGCAGCACTTTCACTTCCGCGATGACGCGTTTTTTTGCGGGGAAGTCCTTCTCCACGCTGTCGAACATGTCCAGAACATCATTGCAGGCCGTTACGCCGTTGAAACAGTATTCCCAGGCCATCTCCAGCAGGCGGTTGCTGGACGATATGGAATGCACGTGGACTTCGTTGTAACGCCCGTCGTCCCACCAGCCGCCGTTGGGATTTACGGGAACGCAGACCTCGTTGGTATTCTGGATGACAAAGGTCCACAGGCTTTTTTCCGTGCCCCAGTGTTGCAGGGCGGAATACGCGCGGGACGAGTATTTTACAAATTGTTCTTCGCCGGTGAAGAAGTTCTCCTTGGAGATATTGGAGTAGATTTCCTCGTCCAGATTGGTGCAGGCACTGACGGCAATCAACCCCAGAATGATGTATAAAACCTTTTTCATACCTTGCATTTGTTTAGAAGTTGAGGCTTGCGCCAAGCGTAAAGGTAGAGGTGCGCGGATAGTAGCTGGTACTCTCGATACCCGGCGTGAGGCCGCTCAGGCTCACTTCCGGATCCACCCCTTTGTACTTGGTGAGGCAGAACAGGTTCTGTCCGGATACAAAGACACGGATGCCATGCAGGAATTTGTTTTTCAGGTGGAAATCGTAGCTCACGGAGACATTGTCCAGTTTCAGGTAGCTGGCATCTTCAATGTATTTGTCCGAATAGCGGATTTCGCCGGTGTAGGACGTATTGTCCAGCCAGGACGACAGAATGTTGCGCAGGCCAATCTGCTGCAGGCTTTCGTAGTTGGCCCGGTACGAGTTGAACACTTTTCCGCCAATGGCGCCACGGAGAGTAAGGCTCAGCGTGAGGTCCTTATAGCGCACCGTATTGCTCCAACCCAGGGTGAGGTCCGGATACGCAGAGCCAATGCGGCTCCAATCCCTGACAGGGACTTTGCCCATGAATTCGTCCATGAGTACGTCGGAGCCGTCAGGGCCGACATGAGAATAGCGGGGGGCATAGAAAGAGCCCAGGCTCTCTCCTTCAATCAGGCGCTGCAGGTATGCGCCAACCGGTGTAGCCGCCCAGCCAATCTCGTAATCCTGGTTGCTGAACTCTTCATTGGTGAATTTGATGAGCTTGTTCTTGTTGTGAGCGGCCACCAGGCTGGTGTTCCACACCCAGTTGCGGGTTTTGACGGGCGTGCCGTAGAGGGTGAGCTCTACACCCGAGTTGCTGATGGAACCCAGGTTGGTGAACAACGTTTTGTAGTCGTACGGGGGAACCGGAACATTGTACTCGTACAGCAGGTCCGTGGTGAGCCGGTAATAGTAGTCCAGGGTGCCTCCCAGGCGGTTGTCAAAGAAGGAGAAATCTACGCCCACGTTGAACTCGTTCTTCCGCTCCCATCCCAGGTTGGGGTTGGCATTGGATGCGGGGGCATAGCTGTTAATCCATTCCCCGTTGTAATAGAAGCTGGTTCCCGTGGACATGAGCATCAGGGACTTGTAGTTGGAGAAATCCTGGTTGCCGGTGACGCCGAAACCGGCGCGCAGCTTGAGCTCCGACAGCCATTGGATATTTTTCATCCAGGGCTCCTGTGACATGCGCCAGCCCACGCTCACGGCCGGGAACCATCCCCACTTGTGGTCCTTGCCAAAACGGGTGGAACCGTCACGGCGCAGGGATACGGAAGCCAGGTACTTTTCTTTGTAGTTCCAAATGGCACGGCCGAAGAAGGCAATGTACCGGCTGGAGGAACGGTAGGTGGACATGTCGGCAAGTCCTTCTTTGAGGGCGGTGCCGGAGCCCATGTTGTTCCATTTGTAGAAGTCGGAGTCAAATCCGTAGTTCTCCATGCTGGAACTCCAGCTCATCTTCTGCTCCCAGGTATATCCCAGGATGCCCTGGATGGAATGGCCGCCAAAGGTGTTGGCATATTGCAGGGTGCTCTCCCACTGGAGGTCATCGTAGGTGTTGGACGATGTGTATGCAACGCCTTTCTTGCCAACACTGCTGGGATAATAGGAGGTCTTGTACTCCTGCCCGGAGTATTTCTCGTCGTTGTAGCTGATGAAATTATCCCATTTCAGTCCCTTCACGGGCAGGATGTTCAGCGTGGCCCGCAGGTTCACGGACAAGGTGGCGGTTTCATTGCGCGCATCCCGCTCGTTAATCATGGCTACGGGGTTGGTGTAGTCCGATTCGGTGAGGGTGTAGTAGCCGCCGTAGAGCGTTGCCTCCGGGTCGTAAACGGGTTCTGTCGGGTTTCGCATGAACGCCTGCCGGAAAGCGCCGTAGTTGGCCGGCGAGGACACGCGTTTCACATATCCTATATTGTAGTCCAAATCCAGCCAGCCTTCAAGGATTTTTTGGGTGATGTTGGTCTTGAACAGGTACTTGGCCGCCTGGTTCTTCTTCTGGAGGCCCTGGTTCTGCTCGATGTTCAGCACGGTGCGGTGGCTGAATTTTTCCGAACCGCCCGAGATGGCCAGGTTGTGCTTGTGGCTGATGGGCGTACGGGTGATTTCTTTGAACCAGTCGGTATTCTGCCCATACAGGGATGCGCTCTTGCCGGGCGCGTATTTCCTGATGGTGTATTCGAACTCCTCCGCCGTCATGGGCATGGCCCGGGCCTGAACGGTTTGGACGGACACTTGTCCATCATATTGAACGGACGTTTTCCCGGTACGGGCCCGTTTGGTGGTAATGATGACAACCCCGTTGGTCCCGCGTGTACCATAGATGGCAGATGCAGAGCCATCCTTGAGAACATCGATGGACTCCACCTCCTGGAAGTTGATATTGCGGATATCGGCGTCGGCCACGCCGTCAATAATGATGAGCGGTCCCTGGCCTGCGCTTAAGGTGTTGGTGCCGCGCAGAAGGAACTGATAGGAGGCATTGGGGTCGCCGCCGTCTGGATTGACGACAGTAAGGCCCGCTACCTTGCCCTGGAGCATGCCGGCGGCCGAGGTGAAGGAGCCTTTGTCAAGGTCTTCCGTCTTTAGGCTCACTACAGCGCCCGTGACTTCCTTCTTGGTGGTTTTCCCATAGCCGATGGCAACGGATTCATTGAGCATCGTGCTTTCCGAAGGGGTCATCCGGATGTTGAACTTCCGGCTGCCGTCGGCGGCAAAGACATAGTCATCGTATCCCAGAAATGAGACGGTTATGCTTGCTCCTCTGGGTACGGAGAGCGTATAGCTGCCATCGGAGTCGGTGATGGCGTAGTATTTACCACTAACCAAAGTTGCGCCCGCCATGGGAGCCCCTTTTTCATCGGATACGACACCCGTTACGGTGGCATTCTGTGCCAGGGAGACCCAAGTCAGCAGCATCAACAGGATGAATGATAATAGTCTTTTCATAATGCAATCATTTACATTCCGGCGACAACAATGCAGGAAAGGCCCGCGAGGAATAGGGCGAACATGATAGCAAGAAGACCATAAACCTTCTTGGGTGCGCCCTTGAATTCCTTCCAGATGAACACGCCCCAGATGGCGGCAATCATGGGTGCGCCTTGTCCTAGTGCATAGGAGACGGCGGCACCGGCCTCACCGGCACTAATATAATTAAGGGAAGTACCCAGGGCCCAGATGGCGCCGCCCAGCATGCCCACCAGGTGGGTGCTGAACTTGCCTTGGAAATACTGGGCATAGGTGACGGGTTCGCCCACGAAAGGCTTTTTCATGACAATGGTGTTGATGATAAAGTTACTCAGGAACACACCCACGGAGAAAACGACCATTGCCGTGTAAGGAGTGACCTTCCCGGCGGCTGGAGCAGCAAAGTTGTCCAAGTCCACACCATTGTATACCAAAGCCGAGAAGAAGGACATGATAAGACCGGCACAGACGGCCAGGGTGATGCCCTTGCGGTTTTGTTTGGGGTCTCGCTGCTCGTTGGAAACCTTGCCGGAAGCAACGCCATTGCAAATGACGGCGGCCACAACCAGGGCCACGCCCAGCCAGAGCAGGGTGGTATTTTGTCCGGCAACGGGATGCAGGAGCAGGTTGTTTAGAACGCCCATTACCAGGGCAATGCCAACGCCCAGCGGGAAGGCGACAGCCATTCCGGCGATGGAGGTGGATGCCGACAGCAGGATGTTGGAAACGTTGAATACAACGGCGCCAAGGAGCACCCAGCCAATGCTGGCCCAGTCTGCCTGGGCAATGTCCTGTAGGAAAGGACGGCCTTCGGTGCCGATACTGCCGGCGGTAAAGGCAAGCAGCAAGGAGAACAGCACCATGCCTATCACATAGTCCCAGTAAAAGAGTTCATAACGCCAGCTTTTGGCGGCCAGTTTTTGGGTGTTGCCCCAGGAGCCCCAGCACAGCATGGTGACAAAGCAGAAAACAACTGCCAAAGTGTAACTACCTACGATGAACATATGTTTATCCTTTTAAATGAAATCTTTTCTGAACGGGATGGAGTTTTGCGCTCCCATTTTTTGTACGGTAAGGGCCGATGCCGCT